>CAYLHR010000056.1:0-11698 GCA_964383335.1 uncultured Lachnospiraceae bacterium | reverse complement strand
TTCTTCGGTGTTTCCCCCCTCGTTTATCCTGGGTGTTAAAAACCGCCTGGGTTTCTCCCGCGTTTTATATGGGTGGAAGATCCCCTGCCGCGGGATACCCGTAAGCACTTTTTGCATTCCATACCGCCCGCTTAATCGCTTCGCTCACAGCTTCCGCCGCCAGCGCCCCGGTCAGATCCAGATCCGCCGCGACAGTTCCTGCCGAGACGGCGAAGATACTGTCGCCGTCCGCGGAGGTATGCACGGGCCGGATGGACCGGGCATATCCGTCGTGTGCCATGCCTGCGATCTTGCAGAGCTGCGGCTTGCCGAAGGAGGCGTTGGTCATGACAACCGACAGAGTCGTATTACCGGTGAATTTATTCTCCACCATTTCGATGGAGGAACACATCTGATCCATGGTGCTGCGGAAGCCCTGTCTGTCCTCAGTCAGAAGTCCCGCGATCTGCCGGCCCGTCTTCCAGTCAAAGATATCCCCGAGAGCGTTCAGGGCGACAACGGCTCCGACTTTCAGTTCACCGATCTGTACGGCATAGCTTCCCATGCCGGTCTTCATGCAGGTTCCCATACCCAGAATTTTGCCGACACTTGCGCCGCATCCCGCTCCGTAATTGCCGTCACGGTAATTCGGTCCCTGAAGGGCGATCCGGGCGGCCTCATATCCCATCGCCTCGTCGGGACGCACCCCGGGATCACCCACCGAGAGATCGTAGAGATCGGCCTGCGCCACCAGGGGAACGAGCGCGAACCCCGTGTCGTAGCCGATTCCCCGCTCCTCCAGACAGCGCATGACGCCGTTTGCGGCTCCGAGCCCGTAGGCGCTTCCTCCGGCCAGTACAATCGCGTGGATCTCCTGCGCGGCCGTCAGAGGATTCAGCAGCTGGCTTTCGCGGGAGGCGGGGCCGCCGCCGCGGACATCCAGGCCGGCGCGCATGCCCCGGTCACAGATAAAGACCGTGCAGCCGGTCGCGGCCTCTCTGTTTTCCGTCTGCCCGATGCGTATCTCTTCAAAATCCGTAACAGGAATTTCTTTCATCTTCGGACCCTCCGCTGATCCTGTGATCGTGAGTACATAACAGATTTCCTTTATTCTACCTCAGGCTGGTGAAGATTTCATTCATTTTCACCGCAAAACAGCCGGCCTGTCCCGGCCGGGTTCTCTTAAGATGCAGGCTTTTCCGGAAGCCGCGGAAAACCGTCCTTATTCAGCGAGTCACGAAAAGTTCACAAAAATTATTAGCACTCACACTTGACGAGTGCTAATAATAGTGTTATAGTACAAGCAGAACAAAGGAACAGAGAAGATTCGATGAATCAGGTTTCACCGATCCGAACCCTCCGTCCCGATGCTCAGAGCAACAGATCAGAGTTCATGAGTAAAAGGAGGTAAAAGATCATGTTGGTACCGAGTGTATTTGGAGAGAATCTGTTTGATGACTGGTTTGATTTTCCGAGGTTCCCGGAGTTCAGGGATCTGGACAGGGCAGAGAGAAAGCTGTACGGCCGGCACGCGAACCGGATGATGAAGACCGATATCCATGAGCAGGAGGATCACTACGAAATTGATATTGATCTTCCGGGCTTTAAGAAGGAAGAGGTAAAGCTGAGTCTCGATAACGGTTACCTTACCATAAGCGCAGCTAAGGAACATGAGACGGAGAAGAAGGGCAAGGCCCTCCGGACGGAGCGCTATTCGGGCTCGATGCAAAGAAGCTTCTTCGTCGGCGATGCCGTCACGGAGGAGGACGTGAAGGCGAAATTCGAGCACGGCGTCTTAAGCATCACGGTCGCGAAGAAGGCCGCGCCCGAGGTGCCGGAGAAGAAGACGATCATGATAGAGGGATAAAGAAAAATCGGAACAGTGGAATGCCGCCGCGTCGGAGGATGCGGCGGCATCTTTTATTGTGCCGGAAACGGCGCATTTTGCGCCTACTGTCTCAGCTTTCTCACCTCTCTTGGCGTCATGCCGTACAGCTCCTTAAACAGGCGGACCGCCAGCTTGTAATTGGTGAATCCGTGTATCTCCAGAAGCTCCATGACCGGCGTGTCCGTCGTGACGAGATCGTGGTAGATGTGCGCGATGCGCACCCGGCTCAGGTGTCCGGAGAAGGAGATGCCGATGTTTTTGTGGAAAAAGCGGCTGAAATATTCCCGGCTGAGGCCGAATTCCCCGGAGATCTGCTCGAGAGACAGAGGATCCGCGTAGTGCGCTTCGATGTAGGACAGGATCTCCTGAACCCGCAGGCGGCCCTTCGACAGCTCCGGCAGGTCGTCCTCGTAGAGGGGGATGGAAAAATGCTGCACGAGGTCATAAAGGATATCAAGACCGATCGATTCTGTCTTAAGCCGGTAGCCCGCCGGCTGGCTGATATAGAGGGGCACCAGCTGCTTGAACCGGTCGCAGATGGCAAGGTAGGGCGCGAGCTGTTCCTCTGTCAGCTCCGCGCGGATGCAGCGGAAGGCGCGTGAGACCGGCCGCCGGACCAGGGCCTCCATTTCCGCCTCCGAGGGCGCGGCGCGCTCCGCCAGGAATCTGCGGTCCACCCTCACGCGCACCTGCATGAAGCTCTCCTTGCAGTGAAGCTCGTAGACCTGGTTGGAGTCGATCACAATGAAGTCGCCCTGTATGAGGCTCACCTCCTGGCCGTCGAGAATGATGTCCGCGTTTCCGTTAAGCAGGTAGATGATCTCGAGCTCCGACTGCCAGTGGGCGGCGTGATACTGTCCCCGGTCCGTGATATAGTCGACCTGAATCAGGGAATTCTGTGCCTCGTAATGCTGTTCGAACCGCGCGCCTGTCATATTCCGTCTCCTCTTCTTTCTTCTGCCGCCTATCATACCGCTTTTTTCCCCAAGAGGCAAAATGGATGTTAGTTGGGCAACAGATGTCAGCCGGATAATGGACATCCGCCGGACAGCGGACGCCGGCCAGCTGTGGGCTCAGCCGCGGCGGAAGCGGGAGAGGAGGCTCCCCGCCGCCTGACATCCCTGATCGAGGACCAGGTAAGCGGCGGCACAGAGGATGAGATGCCGCGCGGAGGTGACGCTTCGGACGCCGTGCAGGTAGTGGAAGGCGGGAAGCAGTGCCGCGACACCGCGGAGGGTTCTGAAGTTGAGAAATACCGGGCAGAGGCAGAGCGTAAGCAGGATGAGCGCCGGAAGAATGACGGCAGTAATCCCGGGCTTTCCCGCGATCTTCCGCAGCAGGCCGCACTGTCCGCCGACCGCGGCGGCGTAAAGGAGCATGAGGATGAGCTCATGACCGGCGGAGGTGAAGGTGCCGGATATGCGGAGGGCGGCAAGGGACATGAGTGACGTCCAGAAGACCGCCGATCCCGTGTAAAATGCGCCGGTCAGGGCCGTCTCCCGGTCCGTGAGCCAGATGAAGCATCCCCGCTCGCGGTCCAGAAGGAAGAAGATGGAGGCCGCCATTCCCGCTGAGAAAATGAGCACGGCGAGCATGCCTCGAACGGGCAGAAGCAGGTAGTCCTCCGAAATGGCTTCCGCCGCGTCCGCGCCCGGTCCGCCGTCCATGAGCGAGAAGCGGATCAGGTCATTTGGCGAGGCGGACATGCCGTAACAGGCATCCGGGTCCGCCGCATTTGAGGATGTTTCCGCGGGCAGTGCGGTTTTGATAAATGTCCGGTAGATCTGCCTCGAGAGATCCGGATAGACGGCCGCGAACAGCTTTTCCCGGGCGAGCTTCATAAAGACCGTGTCCTCGGGCGTATAGACCCGCACCAGAATGTCCCTGCCTCCCTCAGCAATGCGGGTAAGTCTGTCCTCGTAGCCTGCCGCGAACACCCAGGCCGCGTCCGCGCGCCCCTGTGCGGCCAGCTGCCGGGCCTCTTCCTCCGATCCCGCGTCCAGGAAGCGGACGATCCGGCTCTCCGCCTTCAGGCGGCTCATGCAGTCCGCGAGCTTCCCTGTCTCCGCCTCCGGGCCGCTCTCGGCGGCCAGCGCGATGGTGACGACACCCTTGTCGGCCGCGCTTACAAGAGAGAGCAGGGCGGCCGTGACCGGAATGAGGAGCATGAGAAACAGGAAGCTGCCGCTGAGAAACAGCCTCTTGTTGATGAGATAAAGTCTGGTAAGACGCAGGCGCATGGGCTCCCTCACCTCCTTCCCGCCCGTACCCGGGCCGCCGCGGCGACGAGCGCGCACGAGGTGAGAAGGGCGCGGAGGACCGGGAGCAGCTCAATATGCCCCTTAAGGCCCGCCCCCAGTATGAGGCGCGCGGTTCCGGCCGGAAGGAGGTCCGCTGCCAGCCGCATTTTCTCCGGAAAATAGCTGACGGGGTAGAAGCACCCCGCGAGATAGGCGAAGAAGAGGGCGGCGAAAATCTGGATGAGGATGCCGGGCAGCGCCCCGGTAAAGAGCTCATACAGCAGAAACGAGGCGGAACAGATGACGAGAACGGCGGGGACGAGCGGCGGCATAAGAGACAGCATGCGGAGCGCGGCGCCCGTGTCAGGGGGGAGTGCTCCGGCCGCTGCGTGAGAGAGCTCCGGGATCTGAAACCCTCCCGCGCCGATCAGTAACCCGCAAAGAGGCAGAAAGAGAAGGCAGAGCAGCAGAACGGCGGCGCAGTACACGAGGTATTCCGCCGCGGCCTGCGCGAAGCAGGAGATGCCCCGCAGGCGGAGAAGCCGCGTGAGGGACCTGTCGCGCGAGGTATAGAGGCTGCCGAAGGGGACGGAGAGAAAGAGAAGAAGCAGGACGAGCAGGGCGCACAGATAGTAGCCCCGGAAGGAAAGCGCGTCGGAGAGACCGGTCTCCGTCACCTCGTACATGCCGTCCCTTCGGAGTATGGCAGCTCCGTATCTTCCGGTGAGCGCGTAGCCGAGCTCAGAGATCTCCTCCGGCGTGAGGCTGCCGACGGATGCGGAGCCCGCGTACACCTGCATGCCGTAGACCGCGTTCTCGCTCTCGGTCAGAAGACGGCTTATGACTTCCGCGATCTCATTCATCATGACCGTCCCGATCCCGACCGCGCCGGAGGTCGACACGTAGGTGATCTGTACGTCGTTGCGGTAGGAATCGACAGATTCGTAGAAGCCCTCCGGGATGACGACATAGGCCTGCAGCTCTCCCCTGCGGAGGAGAGAGGCGGCCTCATTTTCAGTGAGGACCGTCAGATCGGCCGTAAAGCGGGAGGAATCCAGGTTCTTAAGCGCGGTCACGGCCAGCTGGAGAAAGGGGTCGTCGAAGCTTCCGACGACGCCGATCCGGATGGTATTTCTGGCTTCCCGGCGGTCGTCGCTTAAGAAAAAGGAGCGGCCGAAGAGAAGGACGGCGCCGAAAAAGAGGGCGGACACGAGCAGCGTGGAGGGGAACACCCGCGCCATGCGCTTCGCCTGGAGCTGCAGATAGATGAGCAGGGCAGAGAATCCTTCACGCATGATCTAGAGGGCCTCCGTGAGATGCCGGATATTTCCGTCAAAGGAAAACGGCGTGAGGACGCCGTCCTTTAAAATGCAGCTGCGCGTGCAGAAAAGGAGCTCCTGCACGTCATGTGTGACCATGAAGATCGTGCCCCCGCTGTCAAGAAAAGCCCTGAAATAGTTTTCCATCGCCTTTTTGCAGAGGAGATCCAGAGAGGCGCCCGGCTCGTCGAGGAGCAGAATCTTCGGATTGCCGGCGACGGCGCATCCGATGGAGAGGCGCTTTTTCATGCCGCCGGACATTTTGCGGACGGGCGTCCGGAGAAATTCCGGTATGCCCAGCAGGGCCAGGGGGCCGTCGGCCAGGGAGGCGGCGAGAAGCTTCCGGCCGTACCAGAGCCGGAGATTGTCGAGGGCCGTGAGTTCCTCAATGAGGGGCGTGCCCTGGGGCGCATAGCCGACGAGCGCGCGCCTTTCGGCGGGGTCTTTGAGAAGGTCCGCCCCTTCCGCATAAAAATGCCCCGCTTCCGGGCGGATTTCTCCTGCCAGTATCCGGAGAAGCGTGGACTTGCCGCTTCCGTTGCTGCCGAGAATGCCGACGCACTCGCCGGGGTCCGCCGTGAGGCTGACCCCGTTCAGAATGATCCGGTTTCCGTATCTTTTCCGTATTCCGTCGATGGAGATGTATGGCATGGATCCGTCCCTTCTGCCGGATGCGAAGCGGCACTGCGGGGAGCTGTTGTCTCACGAAGTCATATAGCTGTTGTCTCACGAAGTCATATAGCGGTTATCTCATGGAGCTATATAATACTGCAGGCTCTGGTTCAGCATATCCGTATACTGTGCGGGGACGCCCGCCTCGGCAAGGCGGTTCACGATGTTCTGCAGCCCCGCGTAATTGAGTCCGGCTGTATATTCGTCCACCGTCTTCGCGCCTGTTACGGCGGGAATTTCTCCGGCGCTGCCCATGTTCGCGGTGACGTTCAGCGTCCCCAGACTGCTGCCGTTGTAGTTGACGGTGATGAGCGCGGCGGAGGCGTCTTTTGACGAGGTCATGTCCACGTCCAGGGAGAGGCCGGCCAGGATGGCGCTCACGCCGGTTGAGGTGCCGTAGCCGCTCATGGCGGCCGTAAGGCCGCTGCCCGGCGCAATTGTACATTTTCCGTTCAGGTATCCTTCCTTCGCGCGCTTCATATCGAGGTCCGTGACGGAGAAGCGGAGCAGCTCCGCCGGAAGATTGCCGGCTGTGAGGGTGAGCTGGAAGTCTCCGGTGAGGAGATCCCCCTTCTCGGTACCGGATCCGCTAACGCGCATTATCTGATCCCCGCTGTTTACGGTATAATCGAAGCCGGTGCCGGAGCCGTCCTTCGGCCTGGCGAGCCTCAGATATTCGACGCCCTCCGCGCTCACCGTTCTGCCGCGGATCTCTCCGGCGCCGTCCACGTAGACCGTCATGACCGCCGCTGTCGTTCCGGAATTCTGCGTGATCTGCAGCGCGAGCTCCCGAAGCTGCGAGACGGCACTGTCATAGAGGCCGCCGGGGACGGAAAGCTGTGTTCCCGCCGCGCGCTGGAGATTGTCACAGATCTGCCGGAGTTCCGTGTCCGCCTGCATCTCGTCGGCGACGGCATTCAGGATTCCCGCGGCGGTCCCGGCATCGATCGTGACGTCGAGCGCGGTGTATTCCTTCGATACGCTTCCCGCCGTGAGGGTTTTGCTGCCCTTTTCCACGAGGGAGATCTTCTCCGTCACAAGGGTCAGGTATTTCGTGAGAAGACGCTCAGCCGTCTCCTCATCCGGGCACGCGGCGGAGAGGTTCCGGAGCAGGCCCGTCACCGCGGCGGTTTCCGCCGCGCTGTAACCGCCCGCCTCAAGGAGGTTCACAACCGCGTAGTCGGGGGAGAGGTCGGGAACCTGCAGGTATCCCATGTTCACGGCCGTGTCGATCAGCACATTTGCCCCTGTGATCTCGGTTCCGTTTAAGAGGGCGGACACGGAGGCGGAGGTCTGATTGTCTTTCATATTCAGCTGTCCGGTGAGGGAGACGGAATTCAGCCAGGACAGATCCGCCCCGGCCGCGCCCGCGCCGGCCAGATACTGCGTGACGAGGCTTTTCGTCTGGTCAGACACCGTCAGATCGGCCGTATAGGAAATACCGCGGTCAGAGGTGTTCAGCTGTTCGCGGACCGTCCTGCCGTAGATGGCGGCCGCATTTTCCGAGAATTCTTTTATGCGCTGTCCCTCGACATAGCGGTAGTATTGCTCCGGTGAGGAAAAGGTGCGCCGGATGAGGTTGCGGGGCCCGGGCAGGAAAAAGACGGCGGCTGCCGCCGCGCAGGCAAGGAGAAGAATGAGGACGGCGATGATGACCCCCGCGCGGGGACCGCGGCCGGGTCCTCTTTTTGGCCGGCTTCCGGGTCCGGCCGCGGCGCTCTGCCAGCTGTCCCCGAAGCCCTGCCGATACGGCCCGGGACCGCGGTTTTCGGCGGGGCCCGTTCTCATGCGTGAGGGAACCGGGCCGCCGGACGGGGCGGGGCCTCTGCCGGCTCGGCCGGATTCCATTCGGACCGGCTGTTTTCCTCCGCACTGATTGCAGAAGAGGGCGTCGTCGACGAGCGGGTTTCCGCAGTGCATGCAGTATTTCATGGCATATTCTCCTTTGGAGGCGGAACGGGGACGGATGATGCTGCCCTCCGGCACAAGGATGCGGAGGTGCTGGCTTCATTTTATCATATTTGCGGTGCGATTCGGGGAAAATGTGCTGTGTTTTTCGGTTCGCGGAGCGTATACTGGAGTGAAGACACCGGATTTTGAGAGGAGTGTAAAAACAGTCATGCAGGATTTTTTATATAAGCAGTTTGAGGACGAGAGCTATTCCGTCGTGGGCTACGAGGGAGATGAGGCGGATGTCGTGATTCCGGATACTTATCAGGGACAGCCCGTGACGATTCTGGGAGACAGTCTCTTTAAGAATCATACCGAGCTGCGCACCGTGAAGATCCCGGACACCGTCACGGACCTAGGCGGCTTTCTTTTCGACGGCTGCGTGAATCTGCGGCACGTGGACCTGCCCGCCGGACTTCTTAATATGTGGCAATACGCCTTCGCGAGATGCGGGATCGAGGAGATCGACATACCGGAGAAAGTGCGCAGCATCGCCCCCTACACCTTCAAGGACTGCGCGTCTTTGCGGAAGGTGACCTGCGGCGCCGGCGTAAAGAAGATCTACGGCTGGGCCTTTCAGGGCTGCGAGCAGCTGACAGAGCTCTATTACGAGCCGGGGACGGAAATCAGCCCGAAGGCATTTTCGGCGGAGTGAGTCGGTGGGGACGGGGAGTCAGATGGGGACGGTTCTTTTTGACTCATTGCGTCCGTGACGCACCGAGTCAAAAAGAACCGTCCCCACTGACTCAGTGACGCAACGAGTCAAAAAGAACCGTCCCCACTGACTCATGGCACACACTCTGGAGGACACATGGCGGAATCCTTTTCAATCAAAGAGGCAAATGAGCTGATCAGCCGTCACGGGGAGCTTCTCGGGACCCTGAAGCGGATGGATGAGGCGCCGGGGAGGTACCGGAGGCTTGCCGCGAAGGAGCTGAAGCGGCTCGCGGAGAGCGGCATCCTGTCCGCGCGGGCCCGGGATGAGATTTTCACGCGCGGGGACCCGGCGGAGGCGGATCCTGAGACGGGGGAGGCGCTCCGCGCACTTTTTCTCGCGTCCCTGTCCGGCAATATCGCGTCCCTGTCCCGGGCGCTCGGCAAAGAGCAAAGTGAAATCGGCGGGGCGATGGATCAGCTGAAGCCCGCGACCGGCAGGATCCGCTGGTTTTTTGCCGGAGGGCGGAAGAAGGAGGAGGCGCGGAGGGCCTATGATTTCCTCGCGCAGAAACTGAATTCAAATTACGACGAGTCGGTGGAGAAGCTGAAGGAGTCGCTGGATTCCCTCGAGCGGATGCCGGAGGCGTCGGCCCTTGAGTCTTTCCGGCATGAACCGCTGAAGGCGTGGAAGGAGGCGGAACGCTGCGTTCCCTCTCTGTGCGGCGGCGAGCGGGAGCTTTCGGAGACGGCGGAGCTGAAAGAGCGCCTGTCAAAGGCGGACGCGCAGCTGTCAACGGCCTGCGGGCGCGCCGATTATCAGCAGAAGGCGGTCCGCGCGGCGGCCGGGCGCTGCATGGAGGCGCAGCTTCTGGAGCGTCTGGCCGGAATCCCCGTCGACGAGCTGAACCGCGATAAGGCGGGAATCCGCATCAGGCTGTTTCATGAGAACGGCTACGATACGGTCGCCGATATTTACCGGGCACAGCAGTACGCGCTGGAGGCGATATCGGGAATCGGGGAGGAGAGCGCGAAGCTCGTCAAGCAGCGGGCGGCCGCCTACGCCTCTGAGATCCGCCCGGGCCTTGTGCTTCGCCTCAGTGCCAATGAGAAGAAGGAACCTGAGCTGGGGCTGATCCGGGCCATTTTTCAGTATAAGGAAAACCGGGAGAGCGCGCTTCGTCTTCGGAAAATGTCCGCCGAACACCGCGCCTTCGCGGACCCGCTTCTTACTTCCATGAAAGCTTACGGCAATGAGGTGCGCTGGTTCTTCACCCCGGCGGAGGACAAGAAGGCGCTCATCGCGGCGGTGTCGAAGCTCCGGACATATCTGGACGGGGAGGCGCTCCGGGCCGCGCTTGATCTGGCGGAGGAGTTCGGGAGAGGCGCGCCGGAGGGCGCGGATCCCTGGGAGGCCTTTGAGAGGGACCCCATCGCCTTTTTCAATGTCATCGAGGAGCTGGTGCCGGAGATTCTGGGCGGCGGAGATTCGGACTACGGCCTGCCTGAGGATCTGGCGGAAGAGCTGCGCGGCGAGTCCCTCAGTCAGGGAAAGCTCACCTGCACGCTCCGGCGCTATCAGGAGTGGGGCGTCAAGTACGCGCTTCATCAGGGAAATGTGCTGCTCGGAGACGAAATGGGTCTCGGAAAGACCGTCCAGGCGATCGCGGCCATGGCGGCGCTCGCGGAGGCGGGGGAGCGGCATTTTATGGTGGTGTGTCCGGCGAGCGTACTCACGAACTGGCTGAAGGAGATCGGCGAGAAGAGCCTGCTTGTTCCGGTGAAAATTCACGGAAGCGCGCGGGAGAAGGCAGTCCGTCAGTGGCTGGCCGGGGGCGGCGTCGGGGTTACGACCTATGAGACGGCCTCGCTTTTCCGCCTGCCGGAGGACTTCCGGTTCGGCCTTCTCGTCGTGGATGAGGCGCATTATATCAAGAATCCGGAGGCGAAGCGGACGGTCAGCGTAAAGGAGATCGGCAGGCATGCGGGCCGCATGCTCTTTATGACGGGAACGGCTCTCGAGAACCGGGTGGGCGAGATGATTTCCCTCATCCGGATCCTGAATCCGGAGATCGCGGAGGAGCTGGAGAAATCCGCCTACCTGTCGGCGGCGCCGGAATTCCGCAAAAAAATCGCGCCGGTCTACTACCGGCGCCGCAGGGAGGATGTGTTGAAGGAGCTGCCCGACCTCATCGAGAGCCGGGAGTGGTGTCCGCTGTCCGACGAGGAGGAGCGGATCTACGAAAAGAGCCTCTTTGAGAAGAATTATCCGCGCATCAGGCAGGTCTCCTGGAATGTCTCCGACACGCTCGAGGGCTCCTCGAAGGCGGAGCGCCTGCTGGAGATCGTAGATGAGGCGGCGGAGGAGGGACGGAAGGTGATCGTCTTCTCCTTCTTCCTCGACACCCTCGCGAAGATCGAGCGCTTTCTCGGGGAGCGGTGCATGCCGCGGATCAGCGGCGCCGTCCCGCCGTCCCGGAGACAGGAGATCGTGGATCATTTTCAGGAGGCGCCCGCGGGCGCGGTCCTGCCCGCCCAGATTGTGTCCGGCGGCACGGGACTCAACATTCAGGCCGCGAGCGTCGTGATCATCTGCGAGCCCCAGCTTAAGCCCTCGACCGAAAACCAGGCCATCTCGCGCGCCTACCGCATGGGGCAGGCCCGGAGCGTCCTCGTCTACCGCCTGCTCTCGCCCGACACGGTTGACGAGAAGATCATGGACCTCCTCGACGAAAAGCAGACGGTATTTGACGCGTTTGCCGATGAATCCGAGTCGGGCCGGGAGAGCCTCGAGCTCGACGAAAAGACCTTCGGGGATATCATCGCGGAGGAGATTAGGCGGATTCAGTCAGAAGGGTGAGTCAGATGGGGACGAGTCAGATGGGGACGGTTCTCTTTGACTCGGTGAGTCAGATGGGGACGGTTCTTTTTGACTCATTGCGTTTTAAAAGCAACGAGTCAAAAAGAACCGGGCCCACGGACAAAGGGGGGAAAAA
>CAYLHR010000055.1:0-11866 GCA_964383335.1 uncultured Lachnospiraceae bacterium | reverse complement strand
TGGCACAGAATTACTACGGCATTCAGGATGTTCGGCAGATTTCAGCCGTCGGTCTTGATATTGTTAAGGCCGACGTTGATGCAATCATGAATGCTGCAGAGGACACCCTGTCCGGAATTGATGTGGGCTGACAAATTTCAGATGATCGATGATTTTCCGCTGGCGGGACAGTTGTTATAAGCGAAAACAGGGCTCCTCACTTACGGCAGATACGCCGTAGGCGGGGAGCCTTTCTGATCAAAGATTCAATCTGACACCGGTCAGCGCGTGGTGTCGGGAATCGGAAAAAGCATGTACTGACGGAAGCGGTCGCAGTGTTTGAGGCGTGGCCGTGGATTCTTGTCCGGGGGAAGCAGCATCGGGACAGACTTCCCGGAAAAGGGAAGATAGACGTGAACAGCTTTTAGATTTTGACTTTACCCCGATTTTACAGTATATCGGTTACAGGGCTTACATTTTGCGTTTATCTTGTCAGATCTGCTGACAAATCTTGAGCGCGTGTCAGATCACTGTTCAAATATTTCGGGATGTGTACTGGATACAGCAGACAGGAACATCAACATGCATGAAAATAAGCGCCTCATCAGAGGTTCCGCAAAAGACTATGAGCAGCACTATAATATGTATTTTGCGAAATACTGCAGTTGAATGGCTGCCGGTGGAGATGATCTCCGCCGGCCATTTTTTTGTTCATCAACCGGACAGGCGGTGATGAGCTTTTTTGGCTTTTCGCTCTGCGGCTTCGCTCTCACAGTGTTCGGCAAAAAAAAAGTATGCAAAGAGCATACCCATGTCATGCCGCTCCCTTCTATAATCATGAAAAGCGGCGCTGTTTCCTTATGCGGGACGGCGTTCTGCAGCTGTCTGTGTATGCGATGAAGGGGTTTCTTAACATGAACTCAGGTTTTAATTATGAGGAAGAACATCATGAAAAGTAATCTTATAATCAGATTCAGCATAGAAAAACTGAACGAGCTTCCCGGACCTTATTCATATCAGAAAGGATTTCTGATCGGCCGGGCCGTTCCGCTCAGACTGCTGGAGGGAATGACGATTTTTGAGGGAGACACCTCAAAAACACTGCGGGGGACAGAGTATGTAACATTGATCGCAATCGAAGGAGATAAGGAAATACTGCAAAAGGACATTGAGCCCAGAATCATGCTGAATGGAGATATTTCAGACAGGAGCGCGGAACCGCTGACTCTGCTTGCGGAAGAGGCCGAAGAGCCGCTTTCCAGAGTCGGAACTGTGGAGAGCGGAAAACTGGAAGAAAACGGGTGGTGTTCTCAGGGCTTACTTCATGCATGGGGTTAACATAAAAGACATTCTTCACTTTGAACTGATTGCATCTTGTTCCGATCTGATTATCTTGATATTATCAAATCAGAACACTGTTATCTAACGGATACATTCAAACTGTTATTGCCGAACCCTGCATTTCCTGTAAGAGCAGCCTGTAAGAGAGAAGACCCGGCCCGGAGCAGAGGATGGTAGAGATGAATAATGCAAAAAAAGATAAATACGAACCGTCCCTCAGTACATCGCAGATGCAGGAGAAGCTGAAGGGAGACTGCTTCCCTCAGGATTGGGATGAGTATTTAAACGATGATGTCCGTGACTTTTTTGACACACTGCTGTACAAAACAGGGCATAAGAAGAGCGAGATAATCAGGAAAACAAATCTTTCGCGCACGTATGGATATCAGCTGATGGAAGGCCGCAGAAAAGGAAAGCGTGATTATTACCTGCTGATCGCACTGGCAATGTCTCTGGATCTGAAAACAACGCAGCGCATGCTGTCTGTTACCGGATGCGGTGTGCTGTATCCGCTCATCAAGCGGGATGCGGCCGTGATTTTTGCCATTAATCACGGTTACGACTGTCTGCAGACGTACGAATTTATGGAGTCTCTCGGCATGACGCCGCTGGACGACGGTGCCGGAAAAGAAGGTGGAGGTTCCCGTGATTAGAAATCACAGAGCGATAAAAGCAGCGACGGCGCTGTTTACTGCTGCGGCTCTTATGCTGCCGGGCTGCGGCAGAAAAGCGCTGCCCTCCGCGCAGGTGACGGAGCTTCGAAGCCGTTCGGAGGCTGCCGGATTTCTGGCTGAAAAGGGAGAGGAGAATAAAGGCTTTATTGCCGGCTCGGATCAGCGGGACAAGGCATCTGATTACGCCTATCTGTATGATAACGCCCTGACGGCAGTTGTTTTGTCGTCTGCCGGTGCGAAGGAGCAGGCGGAGATGATCGCGGACGCCATTGTATTTGCACAGGAGCATGACCGCACTTACAGGGATGGCCGGCTCCGAAACGCGTATATCGCCGGGGATCCCCGAAGTGACTCCGGAAGGTCCATCGCCGCCGGGAAGGTAACTGTGCGTCTGCCCGGGTTCTGGCAGAACGGAGAATGGCAGGAGGATTCCTACACGGTTTCTACCTCAACGGGCAATATGGCCTGGACGATTCTGGCACTGTGTGCGGTAGCCGGGAAAGCCTCTTCTGAAAAACAATCGGAGTATCTGACGGCGGCGATGAAAGCGGCTGATTTTGTTCTCACCCTGGAATCTGAACATAAGAGAGGAGGATTCACTGCGGGCTATGAGGGGTGGGACCGCGCTCAGACAAAAATCCCCTATGCCTCTACAGAACATAATATCGATCTTTATGCCGCTTTTTCGGTCCTTTCTGAGTCGGTTTCGGGAATCAACGCGGCAAAGGCCGGGGATTACAGGAAGGCAGCAGAAGAGGCAAAAAGATTTGTTTTCTCCATGTATGATGAAAAGCTCGGCTGCTTTTATACAGGTACCACGGATGACGGGGAGACAGTCAGTGACCGCGTGATTCCTCTGGATACGGGCAGCCTTTCCGTTCTTGTCTTTGGTGAAGACCTGGAAGATCCGTATAAGACGCTCTCGTTTGCGGAGAACAGGATGGCTGTGGGCGGAGGCTTCGATTTCAGTGACGGTGATCTTGACGGAATCTGGAACGAGGGTACGGCACAGATGGCTGTCTGCTATCATAAACTGGAAAACACGGAAAAGTATGACGCGGTGATGACGTATCTTAAAACCCAGACGGCCGGAGACGGCAGTATGCCGGCAGCGGACAGGGACGGTGTGTCCACGGGCTTCGTCATAGACGGGACGGACACTCTCTGGGAGTTTAATAATGTACAGAGCATCAGTGCGACAGCCTGGCTGGCGCTTGCGCAGCTGGGGCAGAGTCCGTTCGACTTTGCCCTGAGTGAAGGACCTTATGAGAAAGAACCGGCAGATCAGACGAAAGAATAAAGGCGGGAAAATTCCGGAATCACTGGGAAACAGGCTGTGCGGCGTATGGCCGTATGCTGCCGTTCTTGTTCTTGATGCCTTTGTGCACGGCGCTCTGTTTCTTTCTTTCGGTCCGTCGCCCCGAAATTTCTTCCGGCTCTTTTTCTCATTTATCTTTTTCATCTATCCTCTTTATTTTGCTGCGGATTCGATCTGGTCACTGAGACCCTCCGTCTGCAGAATCCTGTCCGGAGAAACCCTGATCAACAGAAAATACTATATGAATACAGTGCGGAAGGAGGTTCTGAAAGAAGACCTTCTGCCGGTGACGGTGAGCGTACCCGTCTATCTGGAGAGCAACGAGGTCATCTTCGAAACACTCCGACTGAGCCTGGCAGCTGTGAAAAGGTATTGTGAGTTCAGCGGCGTCCCATCAAACGTGATTGTGTCCGATGACGGATTGGCCCCGCTGCTTGGCGGAAGCTGTACCGGAGAAAAGGCGGAAGTCCTTCTCGCCGCACTGAAAGGTGGAAGCTCCGGTCTGACAGAAAGGGAAAAAAAGGCTGCGGAGCGCATTTTTTTTTATCGGACAAATCATATCGCGTTTGTGGCCCGACCCGAAGCAGGCCGGGCAGGTCTGTTTAAGAAGGCATCAAATCTGAATTACACGCTGCGGCTGGGCAAAGCGATAGAGGATGGAGCATCCCCGGAAGCGTTCTTAGAGGAGGGAGGCGCCTTTTGCGGCGGATATTTTGAAGGAAATGTTCTGACTCACGAGATTATTCTGCTCCTCGATAAGGATTCCCTGGCCAACCGGGGAATTATGGAGGCGGTCGTTCCGGAATTTGCCGCGGATGAAAAGCTTGCCTATGTTCAGTGTGCTGCCGAAGCCTCCAATCTGAATGAAAACTATTATACCTATGCTACCGGCCGGCATATCAACAATCTCTTTCATAACATCTGGCCGTGTAAGGCGCTGCAGGGCTTTTTTGTGCCCCTGGTGGGCCACAATGTATTCATCCGCAGAAGTCTTCTGGAAAAGAGCGGCCTGTGGGCTGAAGATAAAGTATCGGAGGACTATGATAAAGCACTTTCCTTCTATAAAATGGGCTGCCACGGAAAATACGCACAGATTCACGGTCTGGAATTTCTGGAGTGCGCCAGCCGGACTTTCACGGAGGAGACCGGGAAACAGCGGCGGTATGCGTACGGAATGTATGAAATGCTGTTTGACGGGACGCTCTCTTCCGGCAGGAGACGCGGGCTTCGCGGATGTGATGTATTTTACATGCTGCTGTATTTCTGCTCGATCCTGAATCAGGCGCTGCTTCTGCCCACCGTTCTGCTGGAGAGTTATTTCGGAAATATTCATCTTCTCTGGGCCGGTTTTCTGTGCTGTCTGCTGTCTTTTATCACCTTTCCGCTGATCAGGAGCCTTGTCATGCGGCGGCGGCTGCCGGAGGGACATGTCGCCGGGCTCTGGCATACAATTGTGATATCTGTCTCCTTTGTGGGACATTCGTTCTCGGTCCTCTCAGCCTCGTGCAGATATCTGGCGAACAGATTCATAAAAATCAACAGGCCGTTTCCCTCCACTAACGTCGATGACATGCGCTATCACTTCTCTGACGGGGTGAAGCTCATTTTTCAGTATGTCCGCAAGAATCCCATGTTTCCCGTGATTGCCTTCCTGTGTCTGGACAGGGGTGTATTTCTGGTCACACAAAGAGGGCTCGAGCCGATGACGGCCGTCACATACGGATATATATTGTTCTGTGCGATATTGGTACCCGTCCTCCTCACGCCGTCGATTTTTGCCGGGCTTTTCCGGAGTAGGGTATCCGGGAAAGCGGCTATGAAAAGGACTCACGGGAGCAGAAGGAGGTTGCTTATGAATATCGGGAAATTCCCCGGCAAAGCAATGAAAACAGAGAGCTGTCCCCCGTCGTGACAGAAAAGGTAGCGGCGGCTTCCGCAGGCAGCGATATAGATGTATTTCTGGCGGATTATCATGAAACACTCATGGCTTCCTTCGCGGAAGATGAAATGCCCGAGGAGCTTTTGTCAGAGTACGCTTTTGAAAGCTGTCTGAGAAAGGATCCGGAGAATCAGAAGGAGCTGTATCTGCTGCAGCGGAAAAAAGACGGCATCAAGGCGCTGCTGCGCGTGACAAAGGATCATTCGCAGGAGGATGCGCTTGAAGAGGCGAAGATCCTGAACCGTCTCGACCACCCGGGCATTCCGAGAGTCCTTGCCTGCTGTGAAAAGAACGGAAAGAACTATCTGGTCAGGGAATATATTGAAGGACGTACATTAAATGAGATTATATCGGGGAGAGGCTGCCTTTCTGCGGAAGATATTTTCGGCATCTCGATAAAGCTTGCGGAAATACTTTGCTACCTGCATGCGCAGACGCCTCCGGTCATCCACCGTGATATCAAGCCGCAGAATATCATTCTCGGGAGAAACGGCAGTATATATCTCATAGACTTCGGTATAGCGAGAGAGCAGAAGAGATGGCGCCGCCAGGATACTTCGATCATCCTTACTATGGAATATGCCTCTCCGGAGCAGTACGGCTTTGAACAGACAACACCCCTTTCCGATATCTATTCTCTCGGCGTCGTCATGCTTTTTCTGGCAACCGGACGAACCAACCGTTCCGATCTGGAAGCACAGATTACAGACAACAGGCTGAGAGAACTGATCGAAGAGTGTACCGCTTTTAATCCGAAGGCCAGGATTCAAAGCGCCGAAGAGCTTCTGGCCCGTCTCCGGGCAGACAGAGAATATCCGTCGGCAAAGAAAAAACGAGGCGTATTTGCGGCAGCGGGCGTGGCGGCGGCAGTCTGCGTATCCGCTGCTTCCTTTGGGACGTGTTTTGCGCTGGGGCGGCAGAAAGCGGAGATACTCGGATACGATCAGGGCTATCAGGCGGGCTATGCAGACGGATATGACACCGTGCCGGGCTTTCAGCGCGCCTATGAAACAAAAGCCCGTTCAGAGGGCACTGATTTCAGCAATATGTCTGTACCCGGCGGCTCGTTTGCCGCGGAGGACGGAGACCTGATCTTTTATATCACGGACAGCGGCATCTGGAGCATGTCTGCAGGCGGTACTGATCCGGAGCTTATCGTAAAAAGTGAAAAGACCGGCTCCCTCAGCATCGGAAACGACTGGCTTTACTACTCTCAGGGAGACACAGTCCTGCAGACGAATCTCTATACCTCAAGGAGTGATATTCTGTGCCGCGATAAGAAGGGCAGCCTTTACGTCACGGAAAAGGATCTTTACCTGCAGACGGAAGAGGGGATCGCCCGTCTGGATATTCAGAGCGGAAGAGCAGAACCGATCGAAATTCTATCTGACTGTGCGGTCCTGCAGCAGGGCGGAGAATATTTTTATTTCATCGGCAGACATGATCAGGCTCTGTATCGGTACAGTCTGATTAAGGGAGATCTGACGAGACTGTCGGAGGACCGCTTCAGAAGCATCTGTCTGTCCGGGGGCGAACTCTTCTGTTCCGTGGTGCGGGACGATGAGGAAATGGTTCAGCGTCTGGATGTCAAAACCGGTGAGGCGGATCTCTTTCTTGAAACGAAGGCTGATCTGCTGCATGTTTCGGAGGAGGAACTCTGTTTTCTGGATCTGTCAGACAGCAGAATCTACCGGTGTTCTGCGGACGGCCGCATCCGGCAGAGGCTTTCCGATCACCCTGCGCAGGACTTTAATATAGCGGGAGAATGGGTCTTTTATCATAATCAGGAAGATAATGGACTGTTGTGGTGTGTCCGCCTGGACGGATCCAACGATCATCCCCTTTCAGACGGGAGGTGACTTTGTGAAGAATAAAAAAAGATTCCGATGGGGTGAAAAGAAAGAGCGCACCGTTTCGGAGATCATATCGGAGGACGGCACACTCGGGCAGAAGGATGTGCTTTACATATCTGAGAAGCTGTGCTCACGGCTTGAGAGCACATTTCCCGGGGAGAATTCACGGCGCAGAACGCTCATTCATCCCGGTTCCGTCATTGTTGATATTCATGGGGATGTCCGGATTGCGGATACAGAGAGCCCCTTTTCCTCTGCAGAACCGTACCTTCCGCCCGAATGGCTGTCGTCGGATCCATATACGTCCGGTACGATGGTGTATGCGGTCGGCATACTCATGCTTTTTATGGCAACAGGTAAAGGGACAAAGTCGGAACTGAATACCGGGACGCTGGGCCGTACTCTCCGCTCCCTGATCCAGCGCTGCACCGCCTTTGACCCCAAAGAACGGTTTTCCGATCTGAATGAACTGATGACTGCTCTGAGACAGGAGACGGGGAGCGGAAAAAAAGTGCGGTCTGTTCTGGCACTGCTGTTTCTGATCTGCCTGACCGGCGGCCCTGCATTTTTCTTTGGGAGAGAGGGCATGCTGAACGGAAGTGCCGCAGGGGAAAGGAAGGGTTACCGCAGCGGCTTCAAAAGGGGGTTTGAACAGGGATTTTCAGATATGCCCGGAATCGGAATCAGTGAGGCTTCTCCGGACGGGCACAACGGCAATCTTTCCGGCAATCTGATTTTAGCGGAGGGACCTTTTGCCGCGCGCAGTGAAGAGGAGGTCTTCTATCTGACGGGAAAAAATCTCTGCCGCATGGATCCGTATACACAGGAAGTTGCGGTGATGGCCGAAATCTCCGATGCGTATGATCTGCAGTATCATAACGGATATCTTTATTACTGTGCCGGGGAGAATCTCTGCCGCATGGATATTCAAACGGCAGAAGCAGAGACGGTCTGCGAATCAGACGGAATGAAGCTTTACATATTTAACGATACGATTTATCTGTATGACAAAGAAGGAACCGGCTACCTGTACCGTGTCGATATGGAGGGGGGAGCACTGATACAGCTGAACGGCGCTGCCTCATTTCACTGCCTGAATATCGTGGACGGACAGCTCTATTACATTTCGCCTGAAAATGATCACTGTCTCTGCCGCAGTGATATTGACGGCGGAAACCAGAGTGTGATCAGCAGCGGCGTGTATGAGTCCATGTGTATTTATAACGGCAGTATTATCGCTGCTGCCGGAGACGGTCTGATCCGCATGAATCTGAACGGGGGCAATCCGGAGAATATCCTGTCCGGCTCTGCATATGAACCAAACGTCTCTGACGGAGGCATCTTCTATGTCTCCGGGCAGCGCAGGACGCTGGAATGGATGTCCCTGGACGGAAGAGTACGCTATACGGTTGTTCCGACCGGGACGGGATCCTTCAACGTGGCAGGGCAGTGGATCTTCTACAAAAACGAGGAGGACGGAGGCAGCCTGTGGCGTGTCCGCATAGGGGGCTCGGACAATGTGAGAATATCGCAGTAAAACCTGTGCAAAAAAATGTCCTCGGAACCGAAAATGCCGGGAATGCTCCGCCGTATCCCGGTATTCGGAATCACGGGCCGCATTGTCATTGACATTTCAGATGATTATAATATGCTGTAACGGAGAAGTGTCTCGGGATGTACATTGCCGCCTGACATTCAGAGAGAATTTAAAGGCAGCGGTTGATTTATCGGAAAGGATTGTGAGGTGACGTATAAGGATGGAATTCAAAGATGTCGTGAAGGCGAGATATTCATGCAAGAAGTACAGCGACAGGCAGGTGGAACCGGAGAAGCTGGCCGCGATTCTCGAGGCCGGACGCCTTGCGCCGACGGCGAAGAATCTGCAGGAGCAGCGTGTATACGTGGTTCAGAGCGCGGAGGCCCTCGCCCGGATTGACGAGGTCACGCCCTGCAGATACGGGGCGCCGACGGTACTGGTCGTGGCTTTTGATAAGAACAACGTCTTTACTTATCCGGGAGGAAAGCGCGATTCCGGAATAGAGGACGCGACGATCGTCGCGACCCACATGATTCTGGCCGCGGCGGATGAGGGCGTGGACAGCTGCTGGATCAATTTTCTGGACCCGGATAAGCTGGCGGAAGTGATGGAGCTTCCGGGGAATGAAGAAATTCTGATGGTCATGGATCTCGGCTACGCCGCCGAGGACGCGGGACCGCTTCCGAACCACGGGAACAGGAAGGAACTGAGCGGGACAGTGACGTACATGTGAGTTCATCCGGATTTCTGCTTCTTGACACTGGCACTTTAATTTGGTAATATGCTAAAGTGCTGTTACGCTGATGCGCTGACACAGTGAAGCGCCGTGGCAGCCGACGGAAGGCTGTGAAAATGGGGCCGCATCTCCGGTCCCCTGTTTTATGTTCAAGAGGGAGAAAAAGGTACAATGAAAAAGCTGATTGCGACATTTCTGACACTCACCATGTCGGCCGCTCTGTTCGCCGGCTGCGGCTCCTCCTCATCCGCTTCTTCGGAGGCACCCGCCGCTGCTTCGGAGGAAGCAGTTTCGGAGGCGGCCCCGGAAGAGGGGGCGGCTTCGGAAGCATCTGCCGGGGAGGCGGCGTCAGACGCATCCTCCGGAGAAACCTTCGTGTTCAAGCACGGCTTTGACCTGGATTATCCGCCCTATTCCTACATCGACGAAGACGGCAAGAACGGCGGCTTCGACGTGGAGATGGCGCAGGCTGTGTGCGAGTACTACGGATGGGAATATGAGGCGGTGCCCTTCAACTGGGACGCCAAGGACGCCGAGCTCAACGCGGGAAGCTGCGACTGCATCTGGTCCGGCTTCACCATGAACGGGCGCGAGGACGATTATCTGTGGAGCAAGCCCTACTCCGACAACACGCAGATGATCATGGTCAATAAGGATTCGGGCATTGCCTCCCTGGCGGATCTTGCGGGCAAGAGAGTCGGCGTGCAGACCTCCACGTCAGCCTACGATCTGCTGAACGACGAGGAGGGACAGGCGGAGCTCTGCTCCACATTCGCCTCTCTCGAGGTCTACGAGACCTACACGATCGCCTTCAATGACCTGAAGGCGGGCGCGATCGACGCGATCGCGATCGACGTGACGAGCGGCAATTATCTGATGAGCGGCGAGACGGACTATGTCTTCCTCGATGAGGAGCTGGGAAGCGAGCAGTACGCGATCGGATTCAGGAAGGATGATCAGGAGCTCTGCGACAAGGTGAACGCGGCGCTTGACGCTCTGGCAGCCGACGGCACCTATGACAAGATCGGACAGAAGTATCCCGAGATCTATAACTACCTGACTCTCAATAAGTAAAGAAACAATCTGAGATTACCTTAAGTGAAAGACGGTGTTGCCGCCGGAGCTGATGGCTGCAGCGGCAACGCCGTCTTCCTGTCAGACCGTCGATTTGTGAGGTATTGTTATGACCTTATCCACCATGTTGTCAACGATGGCAGCCGGCATGCTGAGAACGTGCGGAATCTTTATTCTGACACTGGCCGGATCTCTTCCCCTCGGCATGATCGTGGCGCTTCTTCGGAAGTCCGGAAATCCCGTGATCAGAGGGTTCATCCGGATCTATATCTCCGTGATACGGGGAACGCCCCTTATGCTGCAGCTTCTCGTCTGGTATTTCGGACCGTTCTATCTCTTTAATCTGCAGATCAGGGGCTGGCGCTTCCCGGCGCTCATTCTGGGATTTATCATCAATTACGCGGCCTATTTTGCCGAGATATACCGGGGCGGAATAGAGTCCATCCCCGTGGGGCAGTCTGAGGCGGCGGAGGTTCTTGGCTACACGAGAACACAGACCTTCATGCGGATCATTCTGCCGCAGGTCATTAAGAGGATCATGCCCTCCGTCACGAATGAAGTCATCACGCTGGTGAAGGACACCTCGCTTGCCTTTACGCTTGCCTACCAGGAGGTGTTCTCGCTCGCCAAGCAGATTTCGGCATCCCAGACATCGTTTATGCCCTTTGTGATCGCGGGTGTATTCTATTTCGCGGCAAACTATCTGGTCGCGTTCGGCATGGAACGGATCGAGAAGGCGTTGGATTATTACAGGTGAGGCGGATAAGGCATGATCATAGAGATGAAAAATATCAGGAAGCAGTTTGACGGCCTGGAGGTGCTGAAGGATATCAGCTTCGGTGTGGACAGCGGTGAGGTGGTCAGCATCATCGGACCCTCCGGATCCGGCAAGTCGACCCTCCTTCGCTGCGCGACCTTCCTTGAGACGATCGACGGAGGGGAGATCCTCTATATGGGTGAGCGCGCGGCTCACACGGATGAGAGCGGAAAAGCGCATTATGTCGGGCATCATGACCTCCGGCATTTCAGGAGCTACTGCGGTCTCGTGTTCCAGCAGTTTAATCTGTTCCCGCATTACAGCATCCTGAAGAATCTGATCGACGCACCGATAGAGGTGCAGCACAGGAGCCGGGCCGAGGCGGTGGAGAACGCCATGGAGCTGCTCGGGAAAATGGGCATCGCGGACAAGGCGGACGCGTATCCCTTCCAGCTGTCCGGCGGACAGCAGCAGCGCGTCGCCATCGCGCGGGCGCTGGCGATGAAGCCGGAGATTCTGTTTTTCGACGAGCCGACGTCCGCGCTCGATCCGGAGCTGACCGGCGAGGTGCTGAAGGTCATCCGCCAGCTGGCGGAGGAGAAGATGACCATGGTGGTCGTCACCCACGAGATGCCCTTCGCCAAGGCGGTGAGCAACC
>CAYLHR010000054.1:0-12028 GCA_964383335.1 uncultured Lachnospiraceae bacterium | reverse complement strand
GGAAGAAGCCCATCATGCAGGAGTTGCCTTCATAGAACAGGGCGGTTACATAGCCGCCGATCTGGAAAAAGCCGGGCGCGAAGGTCGCGATGCAGACCGCAATGACCAGCGGAACGATGACGAGGCCGCCGGGCAGCGCTGCGATTTTGTCAAGAAGCGGGAAATCCTTTCCCTGTTTTACCTCTGTATTGTTGATATCTGACATGATAATTCCCTCCTGATGTAATTAAGACAGTTACCGGCGCGCCGCCTCCAGCATAAGCCGGTCGACGATCTCGATTGCCGTTGTATTGGTTCCCGTGAGACCTCCCTTTCCGATAATGGGAAGTCCGTCATAAGCTCCGATCAGGCGTCCGATGTCCGTCTGCGGAATCACGTAGTCGATCACTTCCAGACACTCCACTCCCAGCTGGGTGCACACATTCACCATGGTGTCCCCTCCGGTTGTGTAGATGCCGGCGATCCTGTCACGCCCCTCGCGCTTCAGAACCTTCTCAATGATCATGCCAAGTCCGATGTTGATCATATCCGCGCTTCTGCCTCCGGCGTAGCCGCGCTTTTCATCCTCCTCATCCAGATTGAGAAGGGAGCCGTGCAGCGCCGTCTCGAAGAGGATCGCTCTCGGAGCTTCCTCCCTGTTGAGCAGAACCGCCGCCTGATCCACCGCGCGGTCCACCTCTTCCTGAGCTTTTTCGCCTCCGTCGATCAGCGGGACCGGCTCCACGCTGATCCGCGCGTTCCTCTCGTCCCTGCAGAGCACCTCCATCTGCTTTTTCGTGACAGGCGTCGCGCTGCCCGCGGCGATGAGAACCGTCTTATCCTCGACCGGAGCCGCGTCCGGAATATTGGGTCCCTCCTCACCGATGAGTCCCCTCGCCTGCGCAAGTTTGGCGGTGAAGGGGCCGGGATCGACCGCAAGCACGTTCCAGTCGAGCGCCACACAGGCTTTCGCGATGATATCCACATCCTCGAGTGAGACGGCATCGACCACGATGACGCCGCAGCCTTCTCCGCGCTTCCTGACCAGTTCCTCCTTTACGGTGTCGCCTCCGGCGAGAACCGATTTCAGTTCCACAAGTCCCACCTTGTGCTCCGTCTGGGCCGCCAGAAGATCAGGAATATAATTTTCCTTCACAGGTGTCCGCACATCCTGGGCGACAGGCGTCCGGATCAGTGAAACACTGTCTATGACGGAATAGCCGCCGACGAGAATTCTTCTCGACTGGGGCATCGCCGGCACGACTACCGCGATGACATCCCCGCCGATCACCTCCATCATGGCGTCGATCTCGTAACCGATTCCGCCGCGGAGGGTGGTGTCAATTCTCTTTGAAAAATATCTGACGCCCATTTTTTTGAGCGCTTTTGTCGCATCTCCCACATATTTCTTCGCCGTGACGGGAAGAAGGGGGCGTGAGTTGGAGCTGATGAGAATCGCGTTCAGTTCCGCTGTTCCCTCCGCGCGAAGCGCCGCCTGCTCGTTGAAAAAGACTGCTGTCCGGGCTTTTGATCTCGCCAGGAGATCACCTGTCGTCATAGCGCCGGTCAGATCATCCGCTACCGCACCGATGAGTGGCATATCTTCCTCCTTTCTGCCCTGATGGGGCAAGGTTCCCTCCGGCTCTTTTTACTTCTTCAAGCCCTCATGCTTCCGGACCGCGTATTCCACACATACCTTGGTCGACTCGATGAGGCTGATGCATCCCGCGATACCCTTTCCGGCGATATCGAAGGCCGTCCCGTGATCCACGGATCCTCTGATGAAGGGAAGGCCCCAGGTGATCGTCACCGACTTCTCAAAATCCAGTGTCTTGCAGGCGATGTGGCCCTGATCGTGATACATGGAAAGGATGGCGTCGAATTTGCCGGATTTTCCGATATTGAAAATGGAATCTCCCGGAATCGGACCTACCGCATTGATGCCGAGCTCCTTGGCCGCGTCCACGGCGGGGAAAAGCTCGTCGATCTCCTCGCGGCCGAACAGCCCGTTGTCGCCGTTGTGGGGGTTGATGCCGGCCACCGCGATGAGCGGATTTTCGATGCCGACGCTTTTCAGTTCATAGTCAATGTTTTTCAGGAAATCAAGGACGACGTCCTTTGTCGCGAAGTGAACCGCGTCGATGAGGGACATGTGGCGGCTGACGAAGAATACTCTCAGCTTGTGGCAGGAGAACATGGTAAGCGCGTACGGAGACTTTGTCTCGTTCTGGTAGATTTCCGTGTGCCCCGGCTCCTTCACGCCGATCAACTTGATCGACTGCTTGTTGATCGGTGACGTTGAGACGGCGTCCACCTTGCCGGCCAGGCCGAGCTCTATGGACTTCATGATCCAGTCGTAGGACATCTGCCCCGCCAGGGCCTGTACCTCTCCCCAGACAATGGAATCGGTGTCGTATTCCCCTGTCTCAAGAATATCGATCGTTCCGAATTCATAAAGCGCCTCATCCGGATCGCTGATCTTATGGATCTGAATCTTCTTTCCGAGCACGTCCGCCGCTCTCTGAAGAATCACCGCATCTCCGATCACGAACGGTTTGCAGCACTCGATGATGGAGGGATCCAGCATGGTGCCTACGACAATTTCAGGACCGATTCCCGCGGGATCTCCCATGGTGATTGCTGTGACGGGCCGGAAGATCTGATCATTAGTTCCCATAACCTTTCCTTTCTTTCTGCTTCTCTGATGACTTGTTTTTGTTTGCTTTCATTTTTATGTTGTTTCCCTTTCGTTGATATAATTATAATCCATCGTTGTTTTCATTTCAATCTTGTTCCGGTCATTTTTGAAAGTTCATCCCTTTTCATAAAAAATGGCCCGTTTCCTGTGCGATTTGCACAAACAGCACTTGTTTTATCGCTTTCGTTTGCTTTCGTTTTCTATTCTTTTCTTAATCTCTTTCTATATTATTCAATTTTGCTTTTGTATTTTTCGTTGACACTTGCGTTTGTTATCGTTATGATTAACCCGAAAACACCCAGTACACTTCTATCTGTCTATATGAAAGGAGAATCCAATGAAAATCGCTGTCGGCTGTGATCCCAACGCACAGGCATATAAGGAAATGATCGCGGATTATATCAGAAGCCTCGGCCACGAGGTAACGGCTTTCGGAAGTGAGGACGTGATCTACGCCCATGTGGCGACCCGGGTCGGGGAAGAGGTAGCGGCAGGCCATTTTGACAGAGGCGTCCTCTTCTGCGGAACGGGCATCGGCGTCATGCTGGCGGCCAACAAGGTGAAGGGCATCCGCGCGGCCAACGTCAACAACGTCTACTCCGCGAAGCGCGCCTGCCTCAGCAACGACTGCAACATCATCACTCTGGGATCGCAGGTCACGGGCGATATGCTCGGAAAGGAACTCGTAGAGGCCTATCTGAACTGCACCTACGAATATAATGAGCGCTCCGGCAAAAAGGTTGACGCCATCAACGAGTATGACGAGGCCCGCTGAAGCGCGGTTTTTGAGAGGGATATGAATCATGCAGAATAAAATCTATTTCGGCACCAATCTGAAGATGTATAAGAACATCAGCGAGACCGTCTCCTTCCTGAACCGTCTCACGGAAAAGACGGCCGATCTGGGAAGAGAGAAAATAGAACTCTTTGTGATCCCCTCCTACACCTCTCTTCCGGACGCTGTGAAAATCAAGAACCGGGATCTGGTTCATCTGGGCGCCCAGAACATGGGCTGGGAGGAACAGGGCCAGTTCACCGGGGAGATCAGCCCCCTCATGCTGCAGGAGCTGGGGCTCGATCTCGTCATGATCGGCCACTCGGAGAGGCGCCACACCTTCCGCGAGAACGACTTCGAGGAGAACCTCAAGGTGCTCAGCGCCCTGGAACACGGCTTCACGGCTCTTCTTTGCGTCGGCGAAACCGAGACACAGAAAAAATACGGCATCAGCGCCGAGATCCTCCGCGAGCAGATCAAGATCGGCTGCTTCGGGGTGAAGCCGGAGCAGACGTCAAAGCTCTGGATCGCCTATGAGCCGGTCTGGTCCATCGGCGTGAACGGCACGCCCGCCTCCCCGGAATACGCGGAGGAGATGCACGAGGTCATGAGAGAGACCGTCGTCTCCCTCTTCGGGGAGGCGGGAAAGACCATCCCGCTCCTCTACGGGGGCTCCGTCAACCCCGGCAATGCCGAGGCGCTGATCGTCTGCCCCGGAATCGACGGACTCTTTGTCGGAAGAAGCGCCTGGGACGCGGACGCCTTTGACGCCCTCATCCGGAAATCCATCGCCGCGGCGGGCCGCGCCTGAGATCTGCCGCTGCCGGATATCCATGAAAAATCCGCCGCACGAAGGCTGTGGTTCACTCCCGCCGTTTATGTTATGATGGAAGCACAGGCCGCTTCACGGATCAGTGAAGCGGCCGCGCCGCCGGACTGCAGGGAGGAAAATCAAAGCCATGCCGAAGGAACTGACCCGCGTTCAGAAGATCGAGCGCAGCATCATAAAGACATACCGCGAGGAGCTCTGGCACCCCTTTATCGACGCGGTGACGAAATATGAGCTGATCTCCGAAGGAGACCGCATCGCGGTCTGCATCTCGGGCGGCAAGGATTCCATGCTCATGGCCAAGCTCATGCAGGAGATCGAGCGGCACGGCAGGGTTCCCTTTGAGAACGTCTTTCTCGTCATGGACCCGGGCTACAATCCGGAAAACCGGGCCCTCATCGAGGAAAATGCGGCCGCGCTCGAGATTCCCGTCACCATCCTGCCCTCCAACATCTTCGACGTCGCCTACAGCCAGGAGAAGGGCAGCCCCTGCTACCTCTGCGCCAAGATGCGCCGCGGCTTCCTCTACAACCACGCGAAGCAGCTGGGCTGCAACAAGATCGCGCTCGGGCACCACTTCGACGACGTCATCGAGACGACGGTCATGAGCATGTTCTACAGCTCGCAGATCCGGGCCATGCTGCCCAAGCTGCACAGCGACAACTTCGAGGGCATGGAGCTCATCCGCCCCCTCTACAAGGTGCACGAGGCGGATATCATACGGTGGGCGAACTATAACGGGCTGCATTTTCTGCGCTGCGCCTGCCGCTTCACGGAGCAGGCCGATGCCGGTGAAGACGGGAGCGGCGTCTCCAAAAGAAAAGAGATCAAGGATCTCATCCGCCGCATGAAGCGTGAGACCCCTGATCTCGATCAGAGCATATTCAACAGCATTCACTCCGTCTGCCTCGACACAATGCCGGGCTGGCAGACGCGGGGCGAAAAGCACAGCTTTCTTGAACATTATAACTGAAAATTTCGCGAAAGATGAGGTCCCGGTTAAACCGGGGCCTTTTTCTTACGACCGCGTCCCCTCCTCCGGCTCGAAGGCCGGCATGAGGCGCAGCTTGTGAAGATTGATCCGGTGCAGCCGGTCAATCTTCGCCTTTGTCTCTTCATCCTCACAGACGCCGGTCAGCACGTACTCGTCGAGGCAGGCGTAGGTAAAGCCCAGCTTCTGCTCGTCGTCCTGTCCCGACAGGCCGTCGGAGGGCACCTTGTGCACCAGCTCCTTCGGCAGGCCCAGCACATCCCCGATCTGTCTCACCTCGTGGACGAGCAGGCGGGAGAGCGGGCTGAAATCCCCCGCGGCGTCTCCGTACTTGGTCGAATATCCCACATAATCCTCGGAGGCGTTGCAGGTATTCACGACCCGCGCGCCCGAGGGCAGCATCTGGCCGACGGCGTAGAGCGTCGCCATGCGGAGGCGCGGGGGCAGATTGATCTCGGTGTCCCGGGACACGCCGTCCCGCCCGGCGATGGCAAGCAGATCGGGATTCTCTCCCAGCATCCGGATCATGGCCGAAAAGGCCTCCCCGATATTGAGCTCCACGTGCGGAATGCCGAGAAACTCCACAAGCTTTCTGGAGTCGGAGATATCGCTCTGCACGCCGTTCGGCATCAGCACGCCGACCACATTTTCAGGTCCCAGCGCCTCGGCGCAGAGGGCGGCGGCGACGCTGGAGTCCTTCCCGCCGGAGATGCCGATCACGGCCCTGCAGCCCTTTCCATTCTCCTCGAAATAATGTCTGATCCAGGCAACAATCTCATCCTTCGTCTTTGCAGGATCCCTCAGCATTGTCCTCTCCTCCCTCCAGATAATGTCTGACCTCCGAAAGCCTTCTCTCCGCCTCCGCGCGGCCGATCTCATACGTCTCCTTAAGCTTCTCCGGATCGTGGGAAATGCGGCTGACCGGCAGCTTTTCCGGCGGCCTGATCACAAGCGCCGTCCCCTCCTCCTCGCATTTTTTCACGTAGCGGAGCTCCATATTGTCGTGATGCGGCCGGTTGAGCAGGGCCCTCCTCGCGTTGGGATAGTCCTTCAGCGACCGGGCTGTCCAGCGGCCGAGCGCGCTGTCCTTCTTCACATAGCCCTCGGGCTGGGTGAGCACGACGACATTATTCGAAAAGCCGCGGTTCTGCATGAACCGGAGGGGAATGGAGTCGCTGATGCCGCCGTCCAGCAGCTTTCTCCCGTCCACCTCAACCGTCCTTGATACGAGCGGCATGGAGGCGGAGCCGCGGAACCACTTCAGATCCTCCCGGTCCCCCGTCCTGCTGTCAAAATAGACGGGCTTTCCCGTCTCCATATCCGTCGCGACGACGTAGAAGGGCATGGGATTGGCCGCGTAGGTCTCCGCATCGAAGGGGTCCAGCTCAAAGGGAATCGTGTCGTAGCAGAATTCCGCCCCGTAGAGATCCCCCGTCGTGATCAGAGAGCGCAGGCTGCAGTAGCGCCAGTCCTTCGCGAAGCGCAGATTGTAGCGGATGGAACGGCCCGCCTGGCGCGACTTGATATTGCAGCCGAAGGTCGCGCCCGCGGAGACGCCCACAGCGCCCCCGAATTCCAGTCCCTGCTCCATAAAGACATCCAGTACACCGGCCGTGAACATGCCGCGCATCGCGCCGCCCTCAAGGACAAGGCCGGTTTTGTGATCATTCTGCATCATATACCGCTCCTACAGACTGTCAAATACGTGAGGCAGAAGCTCATCCAGGCGGTACACCCGCACGTCCCCCGCGCTCTTAACAACCGCCACCTCAAAGTCCGGGCCGCAGAACTCGCTCATCACCTGCCGGCAGATCCCGCAGGGCATGCAGTAATCCCGGGGTTCCCGGTCCTTCATCCCGCCGGCCACCGCCAGGGCCCGGAAGCTGCGCTTTCCCGCGGCGGCAGCCGAAAAGATGGCAGTCCGTTCAGCGCAGATGCCCGCCGGATAGGACTTATTCTCAATATTGCATCCGGTAAAAAGCGTTCCGTCCTCTGTGAGAAGGGCCGCCCCGACACTGAAATTCGAGTAGGGAACATAGGCATTGTCTCTCGCCTTAAGCGCGGCCTCCGCCAGATCCCTGATCGTCTTCTGATCCATAATATTTCCCTCCGTCACCGGTGTATTCGTCCGCCTGCCTGATTCGGGAACAATGCGATTATAGCATATCCGGAACCCTTCGTGAACTTGCTGTTCAAAAAGCGGAAGCCCCTGTGCTATAGTAAAAAGACAAAAGCTGCAAAGGAGAGTATCATCAGATGTTCAGAGAGATCGTTCGGAAAAAGCAGGAAATCAGCGAATCGGAATGCATCGAAATCCTGAAAAATGAGCCCCGCGGCGTCCTCGCCGTCCTCGGAGACGACGCCTACCCCTATGCGCTCCCCATCAATCATTATTATGAGGAGGAGGACGGGCACCTGTATTTTCACAGCGGAAAGACCGGGCACAAAATCGACGCGATGAAGGCGCACGACAAGGCCTCCCTCTGCGTGTACGACGGCGGCTTCCGCCGCGAGGGTGAATGGGCACTGAATATCAGAAGCGTCATCGTGTTCGGCCGCCTGCGGATCGTCGAAGACCACGAAAAGGCCCTCGAGATCAGCCGCAGACTGAGTTACAAGTTCACGGACGACACGGAGTACATCGAGCACGAAATCATACACTCCGGCCCCGGCGTCCTCGTCTTTGAGCTCATCCCGGAGCACATGACGGGAAAGCTCGTAAATGAAGCATGAGGTCCGGCGCAGCGCAGACCCCGCTGCCCGTCACCCGCTGATCCCCGGCTCCAAGCCGGAGCTGTTCAGGTGATGCGCGCAGATATCGGCCAGGCAGCACCTGCCGCACTCCGGCCGGCGGGCGACGCAGACCGCCCGGCCGTGATGCACAAAGCGATGGCACAGATCGCTGCCCTCCTCAGGCGGAACGATCTTCCAGAGCTCCCGCTCCACTTTAGCCGGTTCTTTGATCCCGTCCACAAGTCCGAGCAGGTTGCTGATGCGGATACAGTGCGTATCCGTCACGATCGCCGGCTTCCCGAAGACGTCTCCCATAATCAGATTCGCGCTCTTCCGCCCCACGCCGGGGAGCGCGAGCAGCTCGTCAAAATCATCCGGCACCCGGCCGCCGTATTTCTCATGCAGGACCTTCATGCATCCGGAAATATCCCGCGCCTTGCTGGGGCCCAGCCCGCAGGGCCTCACGATCTCCTCGATATCCTTCACGTCGGCCGCGGCGAGCGCCTCCACCGTCGGAAATTTCGCGTACAGCTTAGGCGTCACGATATCCACGCGGGCATCCGTGCACTGCGCGGCCAGCCGGACGCTGACGAGAAGCTGCCAGGCGTCCTCGTAGTTCAGCGTACACTCCGCGAGCGGATATTCCTCTTTCAGGCGCGAAATCACCTCAAGCGCAAGCTCCTTCTTCGTCATGTCGTCTTCTCCCCCGCCGCCAGGCGGTTAATCATCGTGGCCATGTAGCCGGCCCCGTATCCGTTGTCGATATTCACGACGGCGATGCCGTTCGCGCAGGAATTAATCATCGTGAGAAGCGCGGAGATCCCGTTCATGCTCGCGCCGTATCCGACGGAGGTGGGAACGGCGATGACGGGATTTCTGACAAGTCCCCCTATGACGCTGGCGAGTGCGCCCTCCATGCCCGCTACGGCGACCACGCAGTTGGCCTTTCGGATCTCCTCCGCCTTTGAGAGCAGGCGGTGTATGCCGCTTACGCCCACATCATAAAAGCGCCCCACCTTCGCCCCGAAATACTCCGCGGTCTGGGCCGCCTCCTCCGCGACGGGAATATCCGCGGTACCGGCACTGCATACGGCGATGCAGCCGATTCCCTCACGCCGCTCCCTTTCCACCTTGAGAATCCGGGATACGGGGTCATACTGCACATCGGGGATCGCCCTCTTCACGAGCTCATACTGCTCGGTCGACGCGCGCGTCCCGAAGGCCCTTCCGTCATGTTCCACCATTTTCTGATAGATGGAGACCAGAAATTCATCCGGCTTCCTGCTGCAGAAGATCACCTCGGGAAAACCGGTCCGGATCTCCCGCTGGTGGTCCAGCTTCGCGTATCCGAGCTCCTCATAGGGCTCCCGGCTGAAATAGCTTTCCGCCTCCTCGACGGACAGTTCTCCGTTTCTCACCCGCTCCAGCAGTTCTCTTGTATTCATATGCGCGTTTCCTCTCACAGGTATATGAGCCATATTCTGCGCCGGTTTCGGCGCAATGTCAACTTGTGCATTGCTTATCTCTATAAACAGGTCTTTTCCATAAAGCGAATCTATTTGTATGCCGCTCGTATATTGTAATAATCTTATATATTAAGGACTGCCGCGCTTTTCCGGCGCGGAAGCTGACAGAATACGGCACAGAACACCATTCACATTCACCGGGGCGCATGACCCCGGGACATCAAAAGCGAGGTATGACAGATATGGAAATCATCAAGGATCTGCCGGATGTATTCGAGGAATTCGGAGAACAGAGACAGAACTCATTTCTCACCATGAAAAGCCTGAAGGACAAGGGCATCCCGGTCGTCGGCGCCTACTGCACCTATCTTCCCAGAGAGATCGCCATGGCAGCCGGCGCGGTCACCGTCAGCCTCTGCTCCACATCCGATGAGACGATCGAGGAGGCGGAAAAGGATCTTCCCCGCAATCTCTGTCCCCTCATCAAATCCAGCTACGGCTTCGCGAAGACCCAGAAGTGCCCCTTCTTCTACTTCTCCGACATCGTCGTCGGCGAGACCACCTGCGACGGCAAGAAGAAGATGTACGAATACATGTCCGAGTTCAAGGACGTCTTCCTCATGCAGCTTCCCAACCGCCAGGACGAGCCCTCCCTCGCGCTCTGGAAGGGAGAGGTTCTCCGCTTAAAGGCCTATCTCGAGGAGAAGCTCGGCGTTGAGATCACGGAGGAGAAGGTACGCGAGCAGGTCCGCATCAACAACGAAGTGAGCCGGAGCATGAAGAAGCTCGCCTCCGTCATGAAGCACGACCCCGCGCCCGTCACGGGTATGGAGATCTTCAAGGTTCTCTACGGCAGCGGATTCAAATTCGACAGATCCGTGCTCGCCGGAGAACTGAACGCGATCGCCGACAAAATCGAAGCGGAGTATGCGGACGGCGTCATGCAGGAGAAGAAGCCCCGCATCCTCCTTACGGGCTGCCCGATCGGCGGCGCGACCGAGAAGGTCATCCGCGCCATCGAGGACAACGGCGGCATCATCGTCGGCATGGAGAACTGCACCGGCGCCAAGCAGTATGATCTCCTCGTCGATGAGGACGCCGAGGATATCTACGAGGCCGTCGCCCGCCGCTATCTCGACATCGGATGCTCGGTTATGGCCCCCAACCCCAACCGCTTCGATCTCATGTCCCGCATGATCGACGAGTTCAAGGTCGACGGCGTCATCGAGATGACCCTGCAGGCCTGCCACACCTACAACGTGGAGACCCGCGCGATCAAGCGCTTCGTGAACGAGGAGAAGCATCTCCCCTATTTCGCGGTGGAGACGGACTACTCCCAGAACGATGTCGGACAGCTGAATACGAGAATTGCGGCCTTCCTGGAAATGCTCCAGTAAGCCGCTGCCGTCCGGCCCGCAGCCGTCTCTTTGCGCCGGGCAAATGCATCATCCGGCAGATCTGCCGTCAAAACTGCCTCCTGTCGAATACTTCCCCAGGAGGCAGTTTTTTCTGTTCCTTTTCCTTTTGTTATCCGTTCTTATGTCAATCTGCCGGCTTCCGCCTTACTTCCTTCTGTATCCCGTCACCATCGTCATGACGAAGCAGAACACCGTCGCCCAGGCAAAAAATCTGTGCTGTTTCATATAGTTCTTCCTCCCTGAATGTTTCTTCGGAGCGATCACAAGCTCCTCCCCGCAGTGCATATACGAAAGACGGCTGCCCATGACGCGTTTCATCACCTCATAGGGCCCGATCCCCGTGCAGTGGCAGGTGTAGAACTTCGTATCCGCATACTCCTTCAGCTCCTGCGCCGTCTCCAGGATCACCCGGATGTCATCGTCCGTAAATCCCGTGTGCTTCCTCATATGGAAGCCGCTGAACACATAATCGGGCTCCCCGCCGCACACCTCGCGGTACCGATGCAGGATATTGAGGATGCCGCTGTGGGCGCAGCCGGAAAAGAGGGCGGTCTGTCCGTTCTCGGTCACTGCGACGCACATTTCGTGGCTGAAGGAGTCCTGACCCAGCGCGCCGTCCTTCATCATCCGGATATGCGCATTTCCGGGCGGCATGAGCCTGTCCCCCGCAAGGCCCGAGATCAGGGTGATCTCCTCGTCAATCACCTCGTCCCCCTCGATCCACACAATGCCGGGCAGGGCCTTCACCTCATCGGGCAGTCCGATATAGTGAGCCTCTCCGTCCTCCCGGAAAGCATAAAAGGCGCCGTCCGCTCCCTTCTGCGCGTAGATCTTCGCGTCAGGATTGATCCCGTAAAATGCGGCCAGTCCGCCGCCGTGATCATAATGTCCGTGAGAGAGGAATACCAGGTCGACTTTCGTGAGATCCACGCCCTTCTTCTCCGCGTTGGAAAGCAGCAGGTCCCCCGATGGGCCGCTGTCGATGAGGAGTCTGTGCTTCTTCGTCTCCACATAAAAACAGAGACCGTGTGCCGTGCCGCAGGAGGATGCCCCGGCTGTATTTTCCACAAGATTGACAATTTTCATGATGCTGCCTCCGTGTCAGTATGGACTGTCAGCTGCCTTCCGGCCTGTATCTG
>CAYLHR010000053.1:0-12046 GCA_964383335.1 uncultured Lachnospiraceae bacterium | reverse complement strand
CTGCAGCTTTATAATCCATCTGCAGTTTAATGATCCTGCTGCAGCTTTATAATCCTTCTGCAGCTTTATGATCCTGCTGCAGTTTCGTTATCTGCCGCTGTTTCTCTTTGCTTCATAGTAGCGGGCCAGCTCCCGGCCGAACCCGTTGATATGGAGGTACATATAGGCGCCCGCGCTCGCCGCGTCCTTATTCTTCAGATGCTCGAAAATGCGCCTGTGCTGCTCGATCAGTTCTTTCATGGATCTCTTGGTTGTCTTGGCGGATACATGTGTCCACTCACTCATCCGGAGCAGCGCCCAGGTCCGTTTCAGGGAGGGACTTCCGGAGACGTCCATGATTTTTTCGTGGAACAGCATATCAAGGGAGATGAATTCTTCGATGTCTTTATCATTCAGGGCTTCCATGTCGAGAATGATGTTCTCCAGCTCATTGAGATCTTCCTCTGTTATGCGGTAGGCGGCTCTTTTGGTCGCATGCTCCTCAATATAGGCGCGCGTCTCGAAGATGTCGATAATCTCATCTCCCTCCAGTACGCGCACATATGTGCCTGAGTACGGCCGCTCCTCCAGCATGCCGACGGAGGAGAGCTCTAGGATGGCTTCTCTCACGGGCGCCTGCGAGACACCGAGCTCCTTTGCGAGCTTGGTTTCCACAATGCGGTCGCCGGCTGAATATGTGCCGTCAATAATCTTGGACCGGATATATTCCTTTATGTTGCTTCTCAGGGTCTCTTTTGCGGCGAGCCGTCCGTTTGTTTTTTCTGATGCGCTCATAACGAAATCCTTCCATGATTATTAACCAATGCTCGCTCTGATGTTGAGTGTTTAATAAAATAGTCCACGTGCATACCGGCGATTGTGAGTATATATTCTCCTATTAAAAATGAAAAAAAGCAAGAGAAAAAATAAAAAAAGGGAAATACAGCCTGCATCTTTTGCGGGCAGAGCTCCGTCGGAGCACCTTGCGCAAAGGAAGCAGGCTGAGACAGGAACAGATTACTGCCGCTCAATATAGGCGGCGTTCCATTTTTCGTTGAAATCCGGATCAATTCCGGCAAAAGAGGGCTCTGACAGATGGCCGGCCGCGGCTTCTTCGCGGGCGGCATCCATCTTCTGTACGGCCAGCAGGACCGCGTCGGCGATTCTGTCGTATCCCGTGCAGCGGCAGAGATTTCCCTCCATCTCCTTGCGGATCTGTTCCCTTGTGGGATGCGAATAGAGATTGAGGAGGGCAATTCCGCTCATCAGCATGCCCGGAGTGCAGTAGCCGCACTGGACAGCGCCGGCCTCAAGGAAGGCCTCCTGAAGAGGGTGAAGCCTCGCATCATCGGCGAGTCCCTCGGTGGTGAGGACGGTTTTTCCGTCCATTTCGGCGGCGAGTACAAGACAGGAGTTGACGGGGCAGCCGTCCACGAGAACGGTACAGGCGCCGCATTCTCCCTCATTGCATCCCTCTTTAACGCTGTTCAGAAAGAGGTCCTCGCGAAGAAAGCGAAGCAGTGTTTTGTTGACAGGAACCGTCTTTTCGAACAGCTGTCCGTTGACGGTGACGCGAATGTCCACATTCTTCATGAATTACACCTCCTCTTTCGGGCGCGGCTCGAGACCCTGAAGTCCGGGATAAAGCCGCATCGGAATCGGATCCTTCTTTTCGCTGACCGGACGGCCGGCCCGGATGGCGGCCTCGTGAAGGACGATCATGCTGATGTCGTGAAGGAGCCTTACACGGAACTCTGCGCTGGAGCGCCAGCTCGATCTGGGTCTGCCCTCAGACGCGACGGTGTCGCCGGCCTTCAGGATGATCTCATCCGAGTATTTCTGCCCCTCGAGAACCGCCTCCGCGTTGTGGCTTCTCACGGGGGTGGGAGCGGAGGTCGTGAGCGCGATTCTCACATTTCTCATGATATCTCCGTCGAGCTCCATATAGGCGCTGACACCCATGAGTGCGAGATCCATGGCTCCGCGCCGCGTGTACTTGTAGTAGGCGCTTCCCGCGTTGTCCGGGGTGTCCGGTATGCGGATGCGGGTGAGCAGCTCATCGGGCTGAATATCAAACTTCTTGAAGCCGGTGTAGAATTTCTCGAGCGGAATTTCGCGCTCTCCGGACGGACCGGCCACGACGGCGCGCGCGTCGTGCACGAGCATGGGGCCGATGGAGTCCGCGGAGGGAGCTCCGTTCATGATGTTTCCGCCGAGCGTGGCGCGGTAGCGGATCTGTACGGAGCCGACCTGGGAGCAGCCCTTCCACATGGCGTAATAGCGGTCCTTAATGAGCGGCCACTCCTCGATCCGGCGATGCGAGGTCAGGGCACCGAGATCCAGTCCCTGTCCCTTTGTGTAAGTCTGTCCCTGAAGCTCGGCGAGGCGCTTGATATCGAGAACGTCGACGCCTCTCTCCTTTCCGCCGTGCATGTTGACATAGACGTCGGTTCCTCCGGCTACCGGGATGCAGCCCTCCGCCTTCAGGCGGCAGGCCTCGTTAAAATCCGTCGGCATGTAGAGTTCGAATTTCGGAAGCATCAGTCGCTGACCTCCTTTCTGAAAAGGATGTGTTCGGGCTTGATGGGCAGCGAGTCAAAGTCCGTGTTGCACGCGTGGCAGACGGCGCCCGCAATGGCGGCCGCTGTTGCGACAAGGCCGGGCTCGCCGATGCCCTTGACGCCGAACGGACCTTCGGGGTGGCCGTTTTCGACCAGAGTGATCTTTGTCTCGACGTCCGAGTCCATGAAGGTCGGAATCTTATAGTCGACCATATTGCCGTTTCTCAGGTTGCCTTCCTCATAGATCATCTCTTCCATAAGGGCGTGTCCGAGACCCATGATGATGGAACCTTCGATCTGCTGCAGGCATCCGGTCGGATTGATTGCCTTGCCGATATCGTGAGCGGCGCCCATTTTTACCAGCTTTACGCGGCCGGTGACGGGGTTCACCTTGACAACAGCGGCCTGCGCGCCGATCATCCACATGACGGTGGGCCGCTTCGACTGTCTTCCCTCTACCGGCGGCGGATCGAAAATATCGGATGTGCCGTAACGTCCGACCGCGATGACGGGAGGCTGTTCGTGCAAGATGCCGGATTTCCCGACTTCATTGACATGGATGTACTGATCGGGATCTGAGATGCGGCTGATCCGCCCCTCAGTGGTGTATTCGACATCATCAGGAGCGCACTTCCATTTGATGGCGGCGAGAGCGCAGAGCTGGCGCTTGATATCCTCGCAGGCCTCCAGAATCGCGTTTCCGGAGTGGAAGGTGGAACGGGAGGAGGTGGTGGTCTTGTCGTAGGGCGTCATGGCCGTGTCGACGGGCGCCACGCTGATTTTGTCCAGATCCATGTGAAGCGCTTCGGCGGCGAACTGGGGCAGGGTGGTCGTTACGCCCTGGCCCATTTCCCTGCTGGCCGACCAGATATAGACGGACCCGTTCTCGTTCATCTTTACGATGCAGGAGGTGGTGGAGGGAGTTCCTGTCAGCTTATTGAAGCAGGCGATTCCCTTGCCGCAGAGATTGCCCTCCTCGTCGACCCACCGGTTCGGCAGCTTGTCCCAGTCAATGTTCTCGGCAGCAGCCCGGAGACATTCGTCCACGGCGCAGGTGGAGATGATCTCACCTGTGATGCCGACATCCCCGTTATGCAGACAGTTATGAAGTCTCAGCTTCAGGGGATCCATATTCAGCTTTCTTGCGATGATATCCATCTGGTGCTCGTGCAGCGTCGCGGCCTCCGTGACGCCGAAGCCTCTGTAAGCGGTTCCCAGCGTGCGGTTTGTCATGTAGACGTAGGTATCTACTTTGGCGTTCGGAATCTTGTAGGGACCGTTTGCTGCAAACCCTGCGTTGTAGTCGACGCGGGGGTTGGTCGTCACATAGGCGCCCGCATCCCAGTAGCCCGTGACCTGCTGGGCTGTGATGGTGCCGTCCTTCTTTACGCCCGTTTTAATATAGTACTGGACGGTTGAGCGGCACACGGTCGCCTCGAATTCCTCGTGGCGGTCATAGGTCAGCTTGACCGGCCGGCCGCCCGCCTTGAGGGAGAGCGCGATGGCGACGGGCTCGCATTTGGCCTCGTATTTTCCTCCGAAGCCGCCTCCGATGTGCGTCATGGTGAGACGGACCTTTTCCGCCGGCACGCCGAAGATTTTGCCCATGAGTCCTCTCAGGCTGAAGGGGGACTGGGTGGGGGTCCAGATCTGGATCTCTCCGGTGTAGGGGTTCGCGGCCGCGGTCGCCGTGTGCGTCTCGATCAGCGCGTGCTGAAGCTGGCCGCAGCGGAATTTGGACTCGACAATGAGATCCGCCTCGGCGAAGCCCTTTTCCACGTCACCCTTGCAGAGGTGGAACTGATCGCCGATATTGGTTCCCTGAACCGGGAAGCAGACGCTTGAGCAGTCGTAGCGGCTCCAGTCCTCGTGGATCAGCGTCTCGTTTTTCATGGATTCTTCTATAGTATTGACGACGGGGAGAGGCTCGTACTCCACATCGATGAGAGAAGCCGCCTCTCTGGCCGCCTCCTCGGTTTCGGCTGCGACCGCCGCGACCGGCTCGCCCTGATACCGGACCTTGTCGGTGGCGATGATCGGCTGATCCGCGATGAATGTGCCGTAGGGCTCCGGGTAATCGGCGCCCGTGATAATGGCGCGTACGCCCGGCACCTTCTCGGCTTTGGAGGTGTCGACGCTCAGAATTCTCGCGTGCGGATACGGGCTGTGCGCCACGGCGCCGTACAGCTGGCCGAGCAGGTTGAAGTCCGCTCCGTATTCGGCGGTGCCCGTCACCTTCTCGATCCCGTCCTTGCGGATCTGGCTGCGGCCGATTACCTGCTCACTGCCGTCCGTATCCTTGCGGTGAACCACAAGACGGTTCCAGTGGGTGCCCTCGCGCCGGAAGCTTTCTTCCGGCTTCAGGTTGATTGCTCCTGACATGCACATCTCCTTTCTGACAATCTGTCCTTCTTCGGTTTGCAGCAAATGGAATGTAAATGTGGGTAAAAAATGGGTTTGAACAATGAACGTTTTTTCTTAAAGTTAATGCACAGACAGAAATCAGTTCAATCCGGCCGCAGCGGCCCGGCATTCTGCACAAAAAAGGTGTCGGAAAAGGCCCTCCTCTTCGGTCAGATTTCATTTATTTCTACTTGACTTCTGAGAACAATCTGTTACAATTAACTCAGCGATAATCGATTATTGATTATCACGGAACTGATTATAACATACTATAAGATGGAATACAAGAACATAACACGATTAGGCGGCCAGTTTTAATCGTTACAATCGATTCTTTTTTTCCGAGACGGCGGGAACGGAAGCATTCCTCCGTCCGGGCGGAAAGAACCGGCAAACAAGGAAGCATGCAAACCAGGAGGTCATGTTTAAAGAAAGGAGACTAAAACATGAGCGATACTTCCAAAGTTCTTGCAACCAAGTTCACAGATGATCGTTTTCCCATCACCTGGAAGGATGAAGATGAGAAGAAGCTGATGTGGTTCTACGATGATCTGCACTGCCCGAACCCGATTTCTCCGCTCTATTTTGATGTAGGCGGCTGGTGGGACTGCGAAGGCCGCTGGGGCACCGACTGCGCGTATATGTATCAGCGCTTCGGAGCACCGATCGGCAAGGCCTGGCTCGCCAAGAAGATCGGCGGCTATGTCTATTCGGCGGTGGTTCCTCCCGAAATGGACGAGGATAAGGTCGGCCCGATGTTCGATTATTATACGAAGGTCATGCCGATTTATGCCGACACATTCATGGAGAGATGGGAGAAGGAATATGTCCCGCGCCTTCTCGAGATGCAGAACAAGCTGATCGATTTCGATTTTGAGCACAGAAGCCTTCCCGAGATCATGATCCACATGGAAGACGCGCTTGACATCAAGTCCGAGGCTTTCCGTATTCACTGGATCATCAACCTCGCCCAGTTCCAGGCTTCCTCCAACTTCAACGCCGTCTATGAGAAGATTATGGGCAAGGTTGATCCGGTTGAGGTCGGCAAGATCAACGTCTCCCCGAAAGACCGCAACTGGGATTCCCTGAAGGCCCTCTGGACCATGAAGGAGCAGGTCTGCAGCGTGCCGGCGCTTAAGAAACTCTTCGTCGAGAACGAGGCGGATGACATTTACGCGAAGGTTCTCGATGTCGAAGGCGGCTCGAAGCTCGTCGAGATGGTCAATGACTATCGCAAGGAGTACGGCTTCAAGGCCATGTACACGCATGAGTTCATTTATCCGACCTGGTATGAGAATCCGAAGCCGATCTATGAGGCGGTCCGCCACTATGTCCTTACGGATTATGACTTCAACGCCGAGTATGATCTCTGCATGAAGAACCAGAAGGAAGCGATCGAGGGCCTCTATGCGAAGGTCACGGATCCGGAGCAGCTCGCGGAACTGAAGTACGCGCTTGAGCTCGCCGTCAAGATGGCGCCGCTTACCCCGGACCATCACTTCTACATTGACCAGGGCATCTATTCTCATCTCCGCGTGATGTTCGTCGAGATCGGAAAGAAGATGGTGAAGAACGACATCATCGACGATCCGGAAGACATCTTCATGCTGAAGTATGACGAGATCCGCTGCGCCTGCACATCCACCTATCCGGTGAAGGAACTCGTGAAGGAGCGCCGCGCCGAGATGGCGGCCGCCAAGAAGATCGTTCCGCAGGAGTGGTACGGAACGGCGACCGAGTGGCAGGTTTATCAGGAGCCCTATAAGAGCCTTTGGGGCTATCCGCAGAAGTTTGAGGCGGAGATGGAAGAGAAGGCCAGCAAGGCCGAGATCAGCAAGACGGTCCTTAAGGGAATTCCGGGCAGCCCGGGAACCTATGAAGGCGTTGCGCGCATCGTCTCCGATCCGTCCGAGCTCGACAGCGTGGAGTCCGGTGATGTTCTCGTCTGCAAGATGACGAATCCGGCCTGGGTCGTCGCCTTCTCGAAGATCGGCGCCCTCGTCACGGATACAGGCGGAGCCCTCTCTCACCCGGCGGTTGTCGCCCGCGAGTTCAACCTTCCCTGCGTCGTCGGAACACGCCGCGCGACACAGCTGATCAAGGACGGCGACAGGGTTCGCGTCGACGGAACGACCGGCGTCGCCGAGGTGATCGGATAAGAAACTGCTGTATCATCCGTCTTATGCGGAAGTCCTCCTTCCGCATAAGACGTATATGACCATCCTGGTAAATCCTTTCCTGCGGTTCTTTCATCCGGACCGCGGGAAAGGAATAATAGACAGAAAGGATTGATATTCGATGAGCAAGTACGTTGCATGGTTCAATGAGATACCCGATGAGGAGCTTGGTAAATCAGCCGGCGGCAAGGGAGCAAGTCTGTGCAGAATGTCGAGAGCGGACCTTCCCGTTCCCGCCGGTTTTATTGTTAAATCAGAAACATTTAATGCGTTTATGGAGATCAACGGTCTCTGGGATTACGTGTTTGAAAAAATAGATACAATCGACTTCACGAGCAACGCCTCCCTGATCGCGGTGGCTGAGGAGATCCGGAATCACATTATCGATTGTCCGGTTCCGCAGGACATCGCGCAGGAGATTGTGGAGAGCTACAGCCAGATCGGAAGCGGCCGCGAGCCGGTCGCTGTCCGCTCGAGCGGAACCGCCGAGGACCTCGATGACGCGAGTTTTGCGGGCCAGCAGGAGACATACCTCTTCGTGATCGGAAACGATGACGTGATCAAGTTTATTAAGGAGTGCTGGGCCTCTCTTTACAACGACCGCGCCATCTTCTACCGCCGCGAGAAGAAGTTCGACGAGAGAGATATCTCTATAGCGGTGGTTGTGCAGCGCATGGTCAACGCCGAGAAGGCGGGCGTCATGTTCACGTCCAACCCGATCACCAATGACAGAAATTCCGTGCTGCTTGAGGCCGCCTGGGGTCTCGGCGAGGCGGTAGTCTCCGGTATCGTGACGCCCGACAATCTCACGATCGACAAGACGACGGGAGAGGTGACGAGCGAGTACATTTCCTATAAGGAGACCATGGTCGTGCGTGAAAGCGAGCGCGGCGGCTCCAAGGAAATTCCGGTTCCGGAAGAGATGCAGGAGGCACCGGTTCTCACGGAAGCCGAGAGAAATGAGCTGGTTGAGCTCGCCAGAAAGATCGAGGCCTTCTACGGAAAGCCCGAGGATATTGAGTGGGCGATTATGGAAGGAAAGGTTCATCTGCTTCAGTCCCGCCCGATCACGACGATGAAATAACCAGTAAGAAAAGGAGATTCATAAGATGGCGACATTTACCGAACAGATCAGCAGCAACCGGGCCGTGATCCGCTTCGATGTGGTCGGGGGACCCGAGCGCACGGGAATCGCGGAGGACATGTCCTTCCTCAATTACCGCCTCGGAGCCGTGGAGGTATCCCACGAGGTGACCAAGGATAAGGCGGACATCATCTGGTATTATGATGAGCCTGAGAAGACCATCAAATTTGAAAATGAGCAGCTGATTCTCACGAGCAAGTGGGAGGAGGGCGAGCTCAACAAGATCATGGTTTCCATGCTTGCCAATGAGATGGACAAGGTCGGCCTTCATCCCTTCCACTCCTCGAGCGTGATTTACAAGGGACACGGCATCCTCCTCGTCGGCGGTGAGAACAACCACGGCAAATCCATGACGCAGCTCGAGGGCTGCCGCAGAGGCGCGGAGATCTTCTCCACCGAGACGACGGTCATGGATGACAAGACGGGCATCGCTCTTTACGGCTCCAAGAACATTTATGTAAGAAAGCGCGCGAAGGGCACGGAGAGGTCCGACCTCGCCGATCAGGACGAGGGCGTAAAGATGTTCTTCGGGGACGAGCCCGACATGCCCATGTGCTATGAGCCCAAGGATATGGATCTCGCGATCATGCCCTGCATCGACGGCTGGTTCAAGACGGACGTGAAGAAGATGGGCCAGTTTGAGGCATCCTATCAGAGCTTCCACTCCATGATGAACTTCTTCGGACTCAACCAGCTCCTCTGCGGAATCAGCGGCTGCGTCATGCCGATCATCGACACGGATGAGCGCCGCGAGGCCCGCGGAAAGTTCTGCGCGAAGTACGCCTCCGGAAGGCCGTATTACATGATCCGCGCGAAGAGCCCGCAGCTCGTCTTTGATGAAATCGACAAGCTCATGGATGAGCTCGGTCTTAACTGATCGGAAGAAGCCGGTGAATCCGGCAGCCGGAATTAACAGAGGCACTTGCAAAAGCATTCCGTGCCTCCCGCCCGCATGGCGGGGACAGGGGCGCGGAGCAGAAGGCTGCGGGGTGTCGTTATATAACAAGAAAGGACAGACTATGGAACAGCTTACAAAAAATGTCTATACCGAGACGAAGATCCGCGGATGCGATCCCAGCATGGTTCTAACCAGTGAAGGCGCTGTCTTTATCGACACCGCGCAGTGGATCACCAATCTGGAGCAGATGATCGCCTTTGCACAGGAGAAGGCCGGCTGCGTCCGCTACCTGATTAACACGGAGAGCCATATCGACCATATCTTCGGTAATCACTGGCTGAAGAAGGCCGGCGCGACCATCATCGGACAGGAAAAGATTCTCGACTCCTTCTTCAAGATTCCGCCCGCGTTCAACATGGAGATCCATGACTACAATGTGGATATCATCAAGAGACAGGATCCGGAAGCACTTGACCGCATGCCCTCCAAAGAGGACTATATCGTCGCGAAGCCGGACATCACCTTCACGGATGCCCTGACGCTTAAGCTCGGGGAGCACACCTTTGAGTGCTATCACACACCGGGACATTCACCGGAGCAGACGAGTGTCTATGTGCCGGAAGAGCGCGTCGTGTTCGTCGGCGACAACATTTTCAATGACTGCCAGATCTGGCTGCACTCCGCTGACTTTGACGATCTCTTCAGGAGCCTCGACTGGCTGCAGGGCCTTGACGTCGACTACATCGTCCCCGGCCACGGACCGGTCAAGGGCAAGGAGTGCATCGTCGAGAACAAGCAGTTCCTCTATGACTGGCTCGCGGCTGTCGCTGACGGCATCAACAAGGGCTGGGAGAAGGAGGAGTGCGTCGAGCGCATCAACTTCGCGGACCGCTGCCCGGTCGACATCGGACAGCCCGAGTGCATGGATTACATTCAGACAAACAATGTCCGCAAGTGCTATGACTATCTGACCCGCAGCCGCGAGAGATAAGGAGGTTTGTATGGATATCCGTAAAGTCGGCATTATCGGCCGCGGAATGATCGGCATCAGCAATGCGGTTCTCTTCACGGGGAACGGCATTGAGACGACCGTCGTCGATATTGTGACGGAGGGCGCGATCGATGCCTACCGCACCTATTACAAGGACCTGATTGCCAAGGGACTTGTCACGGAGGCCCAGGCGGCCGCCTGCGAGAAGCTTCTCACCATCACATCTGATTACTCCGCCCTTAAGGACTGCGAGGTGGTCATTGAGTCCGTCACCGAGAGACCGGAGATCAAGTTCAAGGTCTACGAGGCCGTCGAGGCCAACTGCCCGAATCTGAAGGCGCTCGGCTCCACCTCCTCCGCGATCTCCCCGGTTGACCTGGCCAAGGGCGTAAAGGCCAAAGAGAAGATCATGGTGGTGCATCCCTACAATCCGCCTCACGTCGTTCCCTGCGTGGAGCTCGTGAAGAATGACTTCACCTCCGAGGAGGCGATCGAGGCGCTCACTTCCCTTCTCGAGTACTGCGGACGCGAGGTCTGCAAGATGAATAAACCCGCGCCGGGCTTCATCGCGAACCGCCTGCAGCACGCGCTTTACAGGGAAGCGGTCTATATGGTCGAGCAGGGCTTCTGCGGGCCGGAGGACATCGATAAATGCATCCGCTCGAGCTGGGGCCCGAGATACACATCCATCGGCCTGTTTGATCACTTTGATTACGCGGGACTGGATCTCATCGACAACATCGAGTCCTATCTCTTCCCGGATCTGTGCAACGCGACGACGACGCAGGACTACATCAAGGAGCGCATTGAGCGGGGAGATCTCGGCTACAAGACCGGAAAAGGTGTCTACGACTGGACGACAAGAGATATGGACGCGTTCCGGAACAGGACGACGGATCCGTATCTGAAGGACTTCAACTGGAAGCTTCCGGAGGTCTGATTTCTGACGTGCTCTGCCGCGGAGAAAAGGAGAGGTGCTTATGTCTGATGTGAGAAAATACTTCTACAAGGGCGGTCTCAACTGCGCGGAGAGCACATTAAAGATTCTGATAGAGGACGGTGTGATCGACGTGCCCGCCGAAGCGGTCCGGATGATGACGGGATTTGGCGGAGGCATGCAGCGGGGCGCCGTCTGCGGGGCGGTTGTCGCGTCCGTCGCGGCGATCGGCTCGGTCCTCGGGCGCACGGAGTGCGGGGAGGACAGGAAGGCCTCATCGGAGGCGGTAAAGGCGTTTCTCACCCGGTTTGAGGGAAAATTCGGCTGTCTCACCTGCCGTGAGCTCCAGGCTGTTTATGTGAAGGAGCACGCCCTTAAATCGGAGGGAATGTACAGAAGCTGTACGGTCTTTGTACAGGCAGCTGCGGATATGACGGCAGAAGTGCTGGAAGAATACGGCAGCCGCTGAAAGTGCATGGCAGATAACCAAAGCGGGTCACTGTATCCGCGCAGAAGGAAAAATCAGGAGGACAGAAAAATGAGCAAGGTAAGAGTTGGCGTAGCAGGATACGGAACAATCGGTCAGCGTCTGGCAGACGGCGTCGCCATGCAGGACGACATGGAGCTTGTCGGCATCGCCGATCTCGCCCCGACCCTTTCGATCCGCGCGCTCAGAGAAAATGACATGATCGGCGCGAACGGCGTGAAGTACAACCTCTATCTCGTAGACGGCGCCGACAAGGCTCAGTTCGATGAGCTCGACATCCCGGTGGCGGGAAGCTTCGAGGATCTCTGCAAGAGCGTGGACATCATGCTTGACTCCGCTCCCGGCGGCGTCGGTGCGAAGAACAAGGTCATCTATGAGAAGCTCGGCGTAAAGGCCATCTTCCAGGGAGGCGAGAAGAACTCCGTCGCGGACGTCTTCTTCCACGGCTACGCGAACTTTGAAAAGGGCG
>CAYLHR010000052.1:0-12298 GCA_964383335.1 uncultured Lachnospiraceae bacterium | reverse complement strand
GAGTCAAAGAGAACCGTCCCCACTGACTCATGAGTCAAAAAGAACCGTCCCCACTGACTCATAGCTTGAGCGCGACGCCGATCACGGCCGAAATCGCGAGGAAGACCACCGGGTGCAGCTTTATCTTCCGCATGGTGAAGAAAAGCGCCGCGGCCATGATGATCGGGATCGGACGGAAGAAGCTGATGATGTTTCCGGTCGCGGCGAAGGCCGCGGGATCCACGAGGGCCACTTTGATCACGTTTACGAGAGCGGCCGTGATCATGGCGATGGAGGCGGGGCGCAGGCCGTAGAAGGCGTTCTGCACATGCCGGCTGTCGCTGAAGCGGTCGAGAAACCGGGAGATGATGAGGATGATGATGACGGACGGAGCGCCCAGACCCAGCGTCGCGCAGAGCGCGCCGGGGACGCCGGCGGTCGTGAAGCCGGCGTAGGTCGACATATTGATGCCGATGGCGCCCGGGGTGGACTCCGAGATCGCGATCATATCCGCGATATCCGCGTGGGAGAACCAGTGGGTGTTATTGGACATCTCGTAGAGGAAGGGCAGGGTCGCGAGACCGCCCCCCACCGAAAAGAGGCCCGTCTTGAAGAATTCATAGATCAGTCTCAGATAAGTCATCATCACTTTCCTCCCGATTGAGATGCGGATCTGCCTGTTTTTCCGAAAAAGACGCCGAATATGCCGGCCGCGATGACCAACACGGCGGCCGGGACCTTAAACGGAAGGAAGGAGGAGCCGGCAGCGAGCAGAAAGATGACGAGGAATAGAACCAGCGTCACCCTGTCCGGGACCGACTTTTTCCACAGCCGCAAAATGGCCTGCAGGATGAGGACGCAGACACACACGCGGATGCCGGCGAACGCGTGCTGCACCGGCTCGAGCTCGGCGAAGTTCTTGAGGAACGCGGCGATGATGAGAATGATCAGGATCGGGCCGCCCAGGAAGCCGAGTGAGGCCGAGACGGCCCCGGCCGCGCCCCGCTTTTTGTGCCCGATAAAGGTGGATACATTGAGGGCGATGATGCCCGGCGTGCACTGTCCGATCGCGAAATAATCCGCCAGATCGTCCATGGTGGTCCAGCCCCGTTTGGAGACAAGTTCCTTTTCCAGCAGCGGCAGCATCGCGTAGCCGCCCCCGAAATTCACGATTCCGATGCGGAAAAACGTGATATAGAGATCCAGAAGTTCTTTCATCTTTTTCCTTTCCTTCATAATTCAGCAGTAAGACTCTCACAGATTATAGCAGATTGGCAATCTGAGTCAATTGAGTCCGCGGGGCAGTTCGTGGTATGGTAGAGGGAGACTTCGGACCGCGGGTGGAGAGGGCGGTTTTCATCACAGCGGGATCCGCCAGTTTTTCCAAAAGACAGGATCCGGTGATCCTTTTATGAGCATAAGGAGGGCGAACATGTGCACCTGTATGATAGCGGGGCGGAATGCCTCGGCCGGCGGCAGGGTGATCTTCGCGGCAAATGACGACTGGGACCATGTGGCTGGCGTCATGACGCATGTGTGCGGCGCGGCTCACGCGCCGGGCGATACCAGGCTTCTCACGGGCGGACAGAGGATTCCCCAGCCGGAGGAGACTTTCGGATATTCGTACACGGCCTGCAGCTATTCCATCGGCACGCTCGACCGGTCCTGGGCGGGCGGGATGAACGACAGGGGCGTCGCCGCGGCGGGAACCGGCGTGGACGCGTATAAGTTCAGGGAAATGCGGCCGCTCTGGGAAAACCGCGGCTGCGCCCTCGAGCCGGACGACATCCCCCTCCTCATTCTGGAAAGGGGACGGAGCGCGCGGGACGCGGTGCGGATGGTCGCGGATCTCATTATGGAATACGGGATGCGGCCGTCGCAGGCGCCGGGAAGCCCTGGGACGAGCTCCGCCACCTTCTCGGTCGCAGACGCCCGGGAGGGCTGGGTGCTGGAGACCGCGCCGGGCAGATGTTTTGTCGCCGTCCGGGTCCCGGACGACATGGTCTCCGTGCGCGTCAACTGCTTCGGGACCCACGATGCGGATCTGACGGACGCGGAGAACACGATTGCCTCCCCGGGCCTTACGGAGCTCGCGCAGGCGTGCGGCTTCCCCTCACCCGACGGGCGGCACTTTGATTTCGCCGCGGCTTTCGGCGCGGAGACGAGCCCCACTGAGTGGGGGCCGGAGCGGGACCCCATGAACCGCCGCCGGGTCTGGCGGGCGATGAATCTCATTTCCGGAGAAGAGGGCCCGGAGGAGGAGCTCCGCTACGCGGTCCGGCCGGGAAAGCCGCTCGTGCCGGAGGATCTCATGCGCGTTCTCTCCGATGTCTACGACGGGACGCCGTATGATCTCGGAAATGTGCCGGAGAGCGGCCGCTTTCACGATCCCTTTGCGGAGGGCATGCCCGATTACGCCCTCTGCCGGCGGGGCACCGTCTCCAGCATCGTGTCGGAATTCGCCGGCCAGGCCGGAGATTCGGTTCTCTGGACCGCGCTCGGCACGCCACGCATGGTCCCGTATATTCCCATATATGCGGATATCAGGCATCTTCCCGCCTTTATGGAGGGAAACCGGGCGGAGGCTGACGAGCGCTCATTTTACTATGAGATGAAAAAGCTCTGTGTGTGTACGGAGTACTGCTATGAGCGGAACATTTTGCTGACGGGGAGACGGAAGGAGGAGCTCGAGAAGGAGATGCGGGAGCGGCTCCTTCTGGAGAGGGCGGAGCTTTGCGCCGCGGCCGGGGAGGAGAGACGCGGCCTCCGCGCGCGGTTTACGGAGGAGCATCTCCGGACGGCCCTTGACGCCTGCCGGAAGACCTGCGGGGCCCTGCTGGAGGGATACTGAATATATCTGCTTCAGACCGCATTTTTCTGTTATTACGGGAAGGGATTCGCGGATTGACAGAACAAACCAATGCTCTTAAAATTGTAATAACAGTAACCCGTAACGTTTGCTCTTGAAGGAGGAAAAGGATATGAAAAAGCTTATAGCGATGGCCGTGGCGGGCATGATGGCAGTCAGCCTCGCGGCCTGCGGAGGGTCGTCGGGAAGCGCGCCGGCGGAGAGCACGGCCGCGGAAAGTGCGGCGCCGGAGGAAGCCGCGGAGAGCACGGCGGAGGAAGCTGCCGGGGAATCGGATGCGGCGGCGGACGCCGGTGAGGCCGGAAGCGGGGACTACTCCGGACACAAGCTGGTCGTCGCGAACTGGCAGGACTACAGCTCGGATCAGGATTACGCGGAGAAGGCCTTCGAGGACAAGTTCGGCTGCGAGGTGGAGCACGTCTATTTCAACTCCTACGAGGAACTGATGACCACGCTTCAGACCGGCGGAAACAAGACGATCGACGCGGTCGTTCTTTCAAATAACTATACGCAGTATTTCCATGACGCGGGGCTGATCTCCAATATCGATCCCGCAAAGATTCCGAATTACGCGGACGTCGATCCGGTTTATAAGGATCTGGCGCCCTACGCCGTGGACGACGCGGGCAACCTGTTCGCCTTCCCCTGGTGCAACGGGACCTCCTCGATCGCCTATAACCCGGACAAGGTGGACTTCGAGATCAAGCACTGGTCCGACCTGCTGGATCCCCGCCTCAAGGGACACGTCATGGTGCTTGACGGCGACGGCGACGACTGGGTCATCGGCTGCCTGCTGGCCGGCGAGGACTCCGACGATATCGAAAATGCCGACATCGAGAAGGTCCGCGCCTCGCTCATGCAGCTGAAGGATCAGCTCCTCGGCTTCTGGGCGTCCAACGACGAGCAGCTGAATCCGTGGTACGCGGGTGACTTCTGGGCGGGCGAGATCTGGTCCGGCCCCTACACGGAGCTTCTCGCAAGCGACAAGACCAACATCAAGCTCGTGCATCCGGAAGAGGGCACCGTGGGCTATATCGACTACTGGGCCGTCGTCGAGGGAACGGACGAGCAGGACCTCGCCTGTGAGTGGATCAACTTTATCGAGAGCGAGGAGGTGCAGCACACCATGGCGACCGGTGAGAGCGAGAACTATCCGGGCGAATATCTCACCTACACGCCGATCAACGGAAAGGTCATCTCGGAGCTGACGCCCGAGCAGAAGGTCGCGCTTGAGCTGGATCCGATGCCGACCAAGATCAAGCTTCTGCCCTATATCGCGGATCCGGATGTGAAGGATGAGTGGACGGATCTCTACAACGAGTTCGTCGGCTGACGATCGGTTCTGACACCACTGCCGCCGGGTTCTGCCCGGCGGCATTTTTAAGATCACAGGCTTTCGGCGGCCGGCAAATGTCCCGGCGGCCGGAACGGAGGGCACCTATGGATAATAAAAAGAAACAATCCCGGATTCCGGCGGGGAGCCTCTGGACGCTTCCGAGCGCGGGACTTCTGCTGTGCCTGACACTGATTCCGCTTTTTATGCTGCTCATTTTCAGCTTTATGAACCGGAATCTGTTTGCGGGACAGCCCTGGCCGGGGTGGACCATGAAGAACATCACCCGCATGATGAAATCCGCAACCTACTGGAAGCTCATGCGGAAGTCCCTCATCATGGCGTCGACCGTGACGCTGATCTGCATCGCCGGCTCCTATCCGGCGTCCTGGGCGATCGCGAAGATCATAAAGCCGAAGAACCGGAGCCTCTTTATGATGCTGGTGATTCTGCCCTTCTTCACGTCGCAGCTGCTCCTCATTTATGCGATGATGAATCTGATCCAGAGCGGGGGACTTCTGCTCACGGTGCTGGACGCCGTCGGCATTCACGGCGTGAAGACGTGGCTGTACACGGACAAGGCCACGATTCTCATCCTGACGTATGAGTACATCCCGTATATGATCCTGTGCCTCTACTCCTCCCTGGAGGGAATCAGCGACAATCTGATTCAGGCGTCGCACATTCTGGGCGCGGGAAAGGTGAGGACCTTCCTCAATATCGTGTTTCCCATGAGCGTGCCGGGACTTCTGTCCGGGATTCTTCTCGTCTTTGTCCCCGTCGCCGGAAGTTTCATGGAGCCGGGGCTTGTGGGCGGCGCGAAGGGCTCGATGGTGGGAAGCATGATCGACACCCAGTACTCCACTTCCCTCAATATGGGCTTCGGCGCGGCGCTCTCCTGCATGCTGCTCATTATTTTAAGTATAATCATGGCGGCGGTCCGCTTCGCGGCGTCCCGCGCGCAAAGGGCGATCGGAGGTGATGCGTCATGACGTCTGACAAGGGATTCCGCGCGGTCATGCTGGTCTGTCTGTGGATTGTTCTCGCATTTATGTACATCCCGATCATCGCGATCATCGGCATGTCCTTCAACGCGACAAAATACGGCATGTTCCCCTATGTCTTCACGACAAAATGGTACACGACCCTGTTCACGACCAGCAATCTGCTGCCGGCTGCCGTCTTCAGCCTGCGCTTTTCGTTTCTCGTGACGGTCGCGGCCGTGATTCTGGGGACGCTGTGCGCGTACGGTCTTCAGTATTATTCCCCGAAATGGGCCGCCAGATTTAATTTTGTCCTGCAGCTGCCGATCATTTTCCCCTGGCTTGTGACGGCGATTTCGCTCCTTCTGCTTTTCTCCTTTATCGGCTCGGGGCGGTCGTATCTGTCGATGTTCTTCGGAAATCTCATCGTCGTGCTGCCCTATGTCGTGCTGCTCGTGAACGGGCGCTTTCTGGAAATGGACCGCACCCCGGAATCCGCCGCCCTTCTGCTCGGCGCGTCTCCGGTGCGGGTCTTCTTCGATATCACGCTTCCGGTTATCCTGCCCGGCATGCTGGCCGGCGGCATCATGGCCATGATCATGTGCTTCAACAATTTCGTGCTTCAGTACTACCTGATTCCGGTCGGGGAGAACACGCTGCCGACGCTCGTGTTCACCCGGATCCGAAGCGGTTATCAGGCGGATCTTAATGCACTGTCTGCGATCATCGTTATCATCGCCGTGATCGTCGTTATCCTGTTGTCAAAGCTTGGTTTTACCGCGGGCAGCCTCATGGGCATGCCCTCCGGCGGAAACCGGAAAGGGAACGGTTAATCGTTATGGCCGGATTAAAAGTCAGCAATCTGAAAAAGAGCTTCGGGGATCACGAGGTTCTCCGCGGGGTGAGCTTTGACCTCGAGAGCGGAAAATTTCTGTCCCTTCTGGGGCCGTCCGGCTGCGGCAAGACGACCATCCTCCGCATCATCTGCGGGCTCGAGACGGCGGATGAGGGAGATATTCTCGTCGACGGGAAGGACGTCTCCAAGATCCGCCCGGAAAAGCGGAACATCGGGCTCGTGTTCCAGAACTACGCCCTCTTTCCTTCCATGAATGTAGCCAAAAATGTCGGCTACGGCCTCAAAATGCAGAAGGTTCCGCCAAAGGAGATCGACGAGCGGGTGAGCGAGGCCCTTGAGCTCGTGAAGCTGGGCGGCTACGAGCAAAGAAAGGTGCGCCAGCTGTCCGGCGGCGAGCAGCAGCGCGTCGCCCTCGCGCGCGCCCTTGTCACGAAGCCCTCCATTCTCCTGCTTGACGAGCCGCTGTCCGCGCTCGACCGCAAGAGCCCCGCCGAGATGCAGTACGAGATCCGCAACATTCAGCGGCGGATCGGCACGACCACGGTCTTTGTCACCCACGATCAGGAGGAGGCGCTCACGATGTCCGATGAGATCATCCTTCTTCACAACGGACAGATCGAACAGCAGGGAGATCCCTACAGCATCTACAGCCGGCCGGCGACCGAGTTCGCCTCGGATTTCCTGGGAAAGGCAAATCTGCTGACCGGAAAGCTCGCCCTGGAGGGCGGGCAGTGGTATCTGACCGACGGGACGATCCGGATCGCCCTCCGTTATGTCGGCGGGAAGGAGGGCGACAGCGTGAAGGCGGCCGCCCGGGGCGAGTATTTTGAGTTCTGCGGCCCGGAGGACGAGGGGGCCAATCCCTTCCATCTGGAAAAGAAGATTTTCACGGGACTTGCGTGGAAGCTGATCGGGCGGCTGGGGAACCAGCCCATGGACATCTCCGCGCTCGGTTCCGCGGCCGGGGCTCTGAACGAGGGGCAGGAGTACAGCGTCCGGATCAGCCCGGATAACGTGGTGTATTACGGCGAAGGCTGAAGCCGCGGAGGGGCGTTTACGTGGCGGCGGGCCGGACATCGCGGTTGGGGTTACGCGCCGGCGGGCTGACATCACGGTGGGTGTTTGCGTGCCGGCGGGCTGACATCACGGTGGGTGTTTGCGTACCGGCAGGCTGAAATCGCGGTTGGGCGCCTGTATGCCGGCGGCCGGACTTCCGGAACCGGATAAGGAAATGAGGAAGGGGCGGGAGCGGTCTCATGGAAAACACAAGGCGGTTCATCATAGATACGGATACCGGCGCCGATGACGCCTGGGCGATCGTGGAGGCCCTCCGGGCGTCCGGCATCGCGCGCGTGGAGGCCGTCACGGTCGTTTTCGGAAACTTTGAGCTGGATCTGTGTGTGAAAAATGCCCTTCTCGCGGCGGAGGCCGCCGGAACCTATGTGCCTCCCGTTTACGCGGGGATGGAGAGGGCGATTATGTCGCGGCGCATGTTCCGGGCGGAACATGTGCACGGGGACGACGGCCTTGGCGGCATGCGCCTTCCGCCCCCCGCGCACAGGGCGGAGGAGGGGCACGCGGTCGACGCGATCATCGATCTTGTCATGGAACATCCGGGGGAGATCGAGATCGTCACGTGCGGACCGCTCACGAACCTCGCCATGGCGTGTCTTAAGGAGCCCCGCCTGGCCGGAAATGTGAAAAGGGCCTGGATCCTGGGCGGAACGGCCGGGGCGAGAGGCAATCTCACCGCGGCGGCCGAGTACAATGTCGGGTCGGATCCGGAGGCGGCGGCCATCGTCCTTGACGCGGGCTTTGACGCCGTCTGGGTCACGTGGGACAACGCCCGGGGGGACACGGAGATCACGCCGGAGGAGGTGGAGCGCCTGCTTTCATGCGGCTCCGCAGCGGCGCGCTTCTGCGGCCTCTGCAGCCGGGACCTCGCCCGTTTTTATGAAGAGAAGTACGGGAAAAAGACCTTCGGCGTCATCGACAGCATGGTCATGACGGCTGCGCTCTTTCCGGAGACGATGGAGGAGGTCTTTGAGGCGGACTGCGCTGTCGAGCTCTGCGGCCGGGAGACGCGCGGGTATATGAGGGCGGAGCCCTGCGGGATGGCCGGGGACGGCTCATTTTCCGGAGGGACCGGCGGGGCTGTTTGTGAGGCTACCGGAGGGAGTGTTTCCGGGGGCGCCGGCGGGGCTGTTTGTGAAGCTGCCGGCGGGGCTGTTTCCGGAGGGAGAACGCGGCTCTGCACGAGGATGAACGCGGCGGAGTATAAGAGGAAGCTGTTTTCGCTGCTCGGGTGCTGAGGCGGCAGGGCGGGAGGAGCTATCGTTTGATGAAACGGGAGATTCTTGAGAAAATCTATGCGGGTCTCATCGGTATGGACGCCGGCATGCGGCTTGGCGCGCCGGTGGAGAATCCCTACTGGACCTATGAGCGGCTGCGCGATTACTACGGGGATATGCGGGGCTATCTGCGCGTGCACAAAAATCACACGGCCGACGATGATGTCAACGGGCCCATGATTCTTGTGCGGGCCCTCATGGATAACGGCACCGTGAACGGCCTCACACCGGAGATGTGCGGGGAGGCCTGGCTCAATTATACGAGATTCGGGAAGGGCATGTTCTGGTGGGGCGGCGAGGACGTCTCGACCGAGCACCGCGCCTATATGAATCTGCGCCGCGGGGTGAAGCCGCCGGAATCCGGCAGCGCCGGACTGAACGGCAGGATCGCCTCCGAGCAGATCGGCGGACAGATCTTTGTTGACACCTGGGGGCTCATCTGGCCGGACAACCCGGAAAAGGCGGCGGAGTACGCGAGATGCGCGGCCTGCGTGTCCCATGACGGGAGCGGGCTTGACGGGGCCGCGTTTATGGCGGCCTGTTCATCGGCTGCATTTTCAGCGGAATCGGTGGACGCGGTCATCGATGCGGGACTGTCGGTGCTTCCCGAAAAATGCGACTACCGCGATGTTGTTCGCGCGGTGCGGGAGTTCCACGGAAAGCACCCCGGAGATTTCCGCGCGTGTCAGGATTATGTGACGCGGGAGTGGGGGCACGACAGGTTCCCCGGCGGTTGGCACATTATCCCGAATGCCGGCATCTGCCTGACCGGACTTCTTTACGGGGGCGGTGATCTGGGGCGCTCCATCGAAATCTCCGTCATGTGTGGCTTTGACACCGACTGCAACGCGAGCAGCATCGGGACCATTCTGGGCGTCTTCGGGGGCCTTGAGGGCGTCCCCGCGCGCTATCGGGAGCCGATCAATGACACCGTGATTCTGTCCGGCGTGTCGGGATATTTGAATACGGTGGATCTGCCGTCCCTTGCGGGTGAGCTCTTTGAGACGGCGGAGATGCTGGCGTCGGCGGAGGATCGGGCGGTGTCGGAGGATCGGGCGGCGTCGGGAGTGCCGGCGGTGTCGGAGAATCGGGCGGCGTTGACAGAGGATCCTTCGGTCTCCGGAAAGCGCGCGGGCGCGGAGCGCGGAGATCTGGTGTTTGATTTCGCGCTTCCCGGTTCGACCCACGGGCTTATGCTCTCCGAGCGGGCGGGTCACACGATCCGCAACACCGCTTACGCGGATTTCGGTGCTGTCTGCTTCGGCTCCCTGCCGGAGGGGCAGGGAGAACTTCCAGCGGACGCCCCCCGCTGCCTTGAGCTTATGATCGACGGAAAGAGGACCGGTCCCGCGGATCTGTTTTTCAGGGGCTGCCTGATCCGGTCGGATCTCGAGGATGAGCGGTACGAACCGGTTTTCTCCCCCCGCGTCTATCCGGGGCAGACGGTGCTCGCGCGGATGCGGGCGCGCCACATCGCGCCGGCAGAGGTGACGGCGACGCCGTATGTGACATTTGTCGGGGAGAGGCTTTCCCTCGGGGAGGCCGGATCGGCGGAATGGCTTCATTCCGGTTCGGCGGAACTGCTTCGCGCCGCATCGGAAGAAGGGCCGGCGGAAATACGGCTTAATTTTACTCCGTCCGTCATTTCCGAACGGGAGTGGACGGAGCTCTCCTTCCGGATCCCGGATTTATGCGGCTGCCGGATTCACGATGTCGGCTGGAGATTCTCGCTTGTGCCGGACGAAGACCCCTGGGGAATGAGCTTTGTGCTGATCGACCGGATCTCAGTCTCGGGACAGATGGACTGGTCGGTGGATTTCGGACAGCAGAGGGTGGAATTCGGGCAGGTCACGCCATTTTCCATGAATGACTGCCGCGGAAGCCTGAGAGCGATGACGGGAGAGGGAGAAACGCCGTCCCGGAGCACCTGCCTGGTTCTCTCGACGGAGGATGAGCCGACGGCGGACGGCTGCCAGGCCTTCACGGGAAATTATTATCAAAGAGACGGAAGCATCTCCGCGCGGGCTGCGGTCGTGGAGGGGGACAGCGCGGTTCTGCTCCTTCGGGGGCAGGGGACGAGAAGATATTACGCCCTGGGCTTTTCGGGCGAGGACCGGGCGGTGATCCTTCGCTGCAGGAACGGGATGAAAGAGGTGCTCGCGGAGGGGCATTTTCCTTGGGAAAGAGGAAGAGAGTATCTTCTTTCCGCGGAGGCGGAGGGCGAACGTCTCAGTCTGTCCGTCGACGGGCGGCAGGTGCTCTCCGCGGAGGATGCACGGATCGGATACGGAATGCCGGGGCTGGGAATGACCGCCCCGGGACAAAGTACCTGGCGCGATGTGTGCGTGCGGGGTGTGGTGTGAGTCAGGGGGACGGTTCTTTTTGACTCATTCCTGCACGGTCTTCAGCCGTGTTTAAAGTGAATGGGAATGAGTCAAAAAGAACCGTCCCCCTGACTCATTCAAGGAGGTGTGTACGATGAGAATCAGAAGAAAATGGCTGGCCGCGTGGCTGGCGGCGGCACTCGGTCTTCAGGCTCTCGCTGCGCCCGCATCGGTCTGCGGCGCGGCTTTAGCCCGCTATGCGGAGATTACCGGCGCGGACGGAACGGTGAGGTCCTGCCTGTCTCTTTCGGATTATCTGGAACAGGATATCCACACATTTGTGAGAGAAAATCCGGCATTTTCCATTACGGGCGAGTCCCAGGAGGAGATTAAGGCGAAAACGGATTCCGTGTCCGTCACAGCGACGGGAAAAGGAGCCATCGTCCGGATCCGCCTGGACAGCGGCGCGGTTTCATACTGTGCCGAAAATACGTCGCCGCGGATGGATCTCGGGCTTGCTCAGAAAACACTCCGGGAAGCGGGATATGCGGAGGCGGGAACCTCTGAGGACGGCAGCTGGCTTGTGTATGAGAATCAGAGCAGCAGGCGCTTTGCTGCATTTTCATGCAGCGGTGCCGAGGTGCAGAGAATTTACTGCGGGATTCAGGGTTATATGCCGTTCCGCATCAACCGTTCCGCGGGGGCGGCCGGGGAGGCGCGGAATATTGCGCAGGGGAGTGATCTTTCGCTGTATCTGGGCGCATTTTTAAAAGACGCGAAGAAAAACTATCCTGACCTCAAAGAGGATTCTTCCCTGAGATATTACACGAGCTACGTCAGTCCGTCGAAGGGCGTCAGTTTTTCGGTCATCACGGAGCAGACTTATCTGCCGGACCGGCTGAATAACATGATTTTCGGCGTGTCGGCTGACGGGACCGACCGCGCGCAGAAGGTCTGGGGATTTGACTGCAGCATGTCGGAAGATCAGCTGCGCGACGGCATTGCCCGGCAGGGACTGTGGCAGTCCGCCTCGCCGGGCGGGGAGACATACCGGGATCCGGCAGGAAATACGCTTGGGTATTATTCCACCGACCGCGGCCTGATGCTTTTCGGAAGTCTGAGCCCATATGCCTATAAGGCGTATCCCGCAGGTGTCACCGACAAATACGATCTCGCGGGTTATATGGGACGGACATTAAATGATGTGAAGGCTGTATTTCCGTAAATTTCCATCACGTCGACCGAGAACGGGAAGGTGGGCCTTCTGGACGGCGGATACGTGGGGATTGACGATCCCATCGGTTCGGAGGCATCAGATTCAATCACCTATGTTCAGCTTGAGAAAAGGAAAAGCCTTTTTACGATCTACGGTGTCAGCGGAGACATGTCCGGCGGGACAATCGAGGCGGTTCTCGGGAATAAGGGCATGTTCTACGACGGCGGATCGGGTGAATACAGCGACGCTGACGACAACGTTTTTGATACATACAGTCTGAGACTGCTTAAACCTGACTGGTGAGTCAGGTGGGGACTGAGTCAGATGGGGACGGTTCTGTGAGTCAGCAGGGACGGTTCTGTTTGACTCATTCCCATTCACTTTAAA
>CAYLHR010000051.1:0-12370 GCA_964383335.1 uncultured Lachnospiraceae bacterium | reverse complement strand
GATGTATATATGACTGCAAAAAAGAGCGGCCGGATCCACCAGTCGCTCTAAGAAAGCGGTTTGAGTGAGAAATACTCAGGAAGTACAGGTATTACCTTACAGCAATCAATATGCAGATTCATCAACCGGTCATCCACACGCAAAGGAGACAGCCATGGGATTCTACGATTACACAGTACCCGGCCGCAGAGGCGCGGACGTCAACACAAAGGATTTTGAGGGAAAGGTCGTTCTCGTCGTCAACACGGCCACGGGCTGCGGCTTCACGCCCCAGTACGCCCCCATCGAGGCGATGTATGAGAAGTATCACGATCAGGGCTTCGAGGTCCTCGACATCCCCTGCAACCAGTTCGGCGCGCAGACCCCGGGATCCGACGACGAGGTCCACGAATTCTGCACCCTCAACTACAACACGCAGTTCCCACAGATGAAAAAATCCGACGTCAACGGGGAAAATGCCCTCGATCTCTACAAGTTCCTCAAGTCCGAAAAAGGCTTCGAGGGCTTTGACGACAACGAAATGGGCACCTTCATGAAGGCCCATCTCGCCAAGATCGACCCCGATTATGAGAACAACTCCGAGATCAAGTGGAACTTCACGAAGTTCGTGATCGACCGCAAGGGCCAGGTGGTCGCCCGCTTCGAGCCCACCGCCGATATGGCGAAGGTGGAGGAGTGCGTCGCGTCCCTCCTTTAATATCAGCCGGGCGCTTCACGGGACAGAGGGAAGAGCCGTGCCTGCACATTTTGCCGGCAGAATCCTTCCCCGGATGCAGTCATTTACGGAGAAGCAGAGCTTTGGCTTGTGCTTCTCCCTTTTTTTCGCTACACTGATTTTTATGTGTGATATGATTTCCAACAGCTATTCTGTACCTGAGGACAGCAGCCCCGCGGCGTCAAAGGAGCGGCTCATTTCCATTCTGAAGAAAATGGGCAGCGTCGCCGTCGCATTTTCCGGGGGCGTCGATTCCACATTTCTCTTAAAAATGGCCCGCGACACGCTGGGCAGCCGCGCAGCCGCCGTCACCGTGAGGGCCGAGATGGTTCCGGAGCGGGAGTTTGCGGAGGCGCGTGACTTCTGTGAGAAGGAGGGGATCCGCCACTATGTGATCGACGCGGACGTGCTGGAGACGGAGGGCTTCCGCAAAAATCCCCCCGACCGCTGCTACCTGTGCAAAAAGGAGATCTTTTCCGGCATTCTGGATGTCGCCGCCCGCGAGGGATTCGCATTCGTCGCCGAGGGCTCCAACGTCGACGATACCGGTGACTACCGGCCGGGGCTCAGAGCCATCGAAGAGCTCGGAGTGAGAAGTCCGCTCCGCGAGGCCGGGCTCACCAAGGCCGCCATCCGCCAGCTGTCGCGCGGGCTGGGCCTTCCGACCTGGCAGAAGCCCTCCTTCGCCTGCCTCGCCTCCCGTTTTGTCTACGGGGAGCCGGTCACGCGGGAGAAGCTGCGCATGGTGGACCTCGCGGAGCAGCGCCTCATCGAGCTCGGATTTCCCCAGTTCCGCGTGCGGATTCACGGGGGCGATCTGCGGACCGGAAAGGGCGCGATCGCGAGAATCGAGGTGCTCCGGGAGGATTTTGACCGTCTCCTGGCCGTGAGCGCGGATCTTGACGCCTATTTGAAGTCGCTGGGGTTCGGATACGCCGCGATGGATCTCGCCGGATACCGGACGGGGAGTATGAACGAGGGACTGGAACATTTGCCGCAGAAGAAAGGACCTGAACAATGAAACTGCTTTATTTCGATCTGGGCATGGGAGCCGCAGGCGACATGCTCGCCGCCTCACTTTATGACCTGCTCCCGGACAGGGAACAGTACCTCCGCGACCTGAACGCGGCGGGCATTCCGGGTGTGGAAATCCGGGCGGAGAAGATTAAAAAATCCGGCATTCTCGGCACGCAGTTCCGGGTTTTCATCGATCATGCCGAGGAGGAGACAGAGGATGTCCCCGGCGGGCATGAACATCATCATGAGCATGAGGGACATGGGCACCACCATGAGCATGGGCATGAGGGACATGAGCACCATCATGAGCATGACTTCGAGGCACATGGGCACCACCATGAGCATGACTTCGAGGCGCATGAGCACCACCACGAGCATGACTTCGAGGGACATGGGCATCACCATGAGCATGGACATGAACATCATCACAGTCATGCCCATCACAGCATGGCGGACATCACCCGGATCATCCGGGAGCTGGCCCTTCCGGAACCCGTCAGGGAAAAAATCAAAGATGTATATACGGAAATTGCCGGGGCGGAGAGCCGGATTCACGGGGAGAGCGTGAGCGAGATCCATTTTCATGAGGTCGGCGCCATGGACGCCGTCGCGGACATCGCCGCCGTCTGCTACGCAATTTACCTGCTGGCCCCCGACCGCGTCATCGCCTCCCCGGTCGCGACGGGCTTCGGCCACGTCCGGTGCGCACACGGCATTCTGCCGGTTCCGGCGCCGGCGACGGCGCTGCTTCTGAAGGGCATCCCGTCCTACGCCGGAAGCGAGGAGGGCGAACTCTGCACCCCGACCGGCGCCGCCCTCATCCGCACCTTCGCGGACGCCTTCGGTACCATGCCCGTGATGTCGGCGGATGCCGTCGGATACGGCATGGGCAAGAAGGAATTTTCCAAGCTCAACTGCGTGCGGGCCTGTCTGGGAACAGCGGATGCGCAGGAGAAGAAGGCTGCCCCGGCCGGCGGGCCCTCCGCAGACCTTCACGCGGGACCTTCCGGCACTGCCGCCGGGAGCGCTGACAGCGCAGACGGTCTCACCGACACCGTCACCGAGCTCGCCTGCAATCTGGACGACATGACCGGCGAGGAAATCGGATTCGCCTGTGAGGAGCTGCTGCGGGGCGGCGCACTGGACGTGTGGACCGCGCCCATCCAGATGAAGAAGGGCCGGCCGGGCATTCTGCTCTCCGTGCTCTGCCGCGATGAGCGGAAGGAGGACATGATCCGGCTCATTTTCAGGCACACGACGACACTCGGCGTGCGCGAGACGCTGCACCGCCGCTACATCCTGGACCGCTTGGCCTGCGAAACGGACACAGAATTCGGGAAGATCCGGAAAAAAGTGAGCCGCGGATACGGCGTCACACGGGAAAAAGCGGAGTACGACGATCTGGCCGCCGCCGCGCGGCGGTGAGCCTGCGGACACGTCAGATGGGGCGTGAGTCAGATGGGGCGTGAGTCAGATGAGGCGTGAGTCAGATGAGGCGTGAGTCAGATGGGGACGGTTCTGTTTGACTCATTGCGTCTTTTGACGCAACGAGTCAAACAGAACCGTCCCCACTGACTCGCGTCCCCACTGACTCACTTCAGAAAGGAGTTAAAAATGAGCGAAGCACTGACACTGGAACGGGCGAAGGCACTGAACAAAGACATGGTCACCGAGCCGCACCTCATCGTGCACTCCACGAACGTCATGGCGGCGATGGGCGCGATGGCGAAGCATTTCGGGGAGGATGAGGAGCACTGGATGGCCGTCGGCTACCTCCACGACTATGACTACGAGAAATATCCCGATGAGCACCTGCATCACACCGAGGAACCCCTGCGCAAGGCGGGTGTGTCCGAGGAGGATATCCGGGCGATCCTGAGCCACGGCTACTCCATCTGCACGGATGTCGAGCCGCTCACGAACATGGAAAAGAGCCTCTTCACCGTCGACGAGCTGACCGGCATTATCGAGGCATGCGCGCGCATGCGGCCGCACGGGATCACGGATCTGGGCGTAAAGAGCTTCATGAAGAAGTTCAAGGACAAGCGCTTCGCCGCCAAGTGCAACCGCCCGCTGATCCTTCAGGGCTGTGAGATGCTGGGCATGGAGCTGCGCGATGTCGCGGAGATCTGCATCGAAGGCATGCGCCCCTACGCCGCGGAGATCGGACTTCTCGGAACTGAGGGGTGAGCCAGCGGGGACGTGAGTCAGATGGGGACGGTTCTTTTTGACTCATTGCGTCTTTTGACGCAACGAGTCAAAAAGAACCGTCCCCACTGACTCATTTCACATAATAGTGCCGCATCAGCCACTTTGACAGTCCGTCCAGGTCCGGATAAATGATCCGCTCGCTGACATTGAGCTGGTCCAGAAGATCCCGGGCCTGCCAGCGGAGCTCTTTTTTGATGACGTATTTGAGGGTCCGCTCCGTGTATTTGGCGAGAAATGTCTCCACGTCCTCCATCTCGGAGGGAATGATCGAGAAAAATGAGTACTGGTTGATAATCCGCTGCTCCAGAGAGGGCGGCTCCACGATCAGCATGGCCCGATCCTTCATGTCGGCGTCGTACTCCTCAGGGCCGGAGCAGGCGTCCCGGAGCATTTTAAGGGAAAAGACCGTGCTCTTCTCTTTTTCCATGACGGCCTGGTATTTTTCCGGCAGCAGCCGGTGCAGCTCCTTGACGTCGATGCGCCAGACGACGCAGTCGTGCTGATCCATCCTGTCAAGATCCGACTCGCTGAGGGCGAAGTGAAGGCTCGTGAGCGGGGAAAATGTCCAGTCCAGCAGCCTGGTCGGCAGCCCGTGATGCTGCCCCAGGATCATCTGCCGCCAGACACAGCTCTCGATGGAGGGGTCCTCGTAGACGGCATATTTTGTGAAATTCGAGAGAATGGAGTGCTCGAGCTGCCGGCTCTTGTCCTTGCAGACCCGCCGCAGCGAGCTCTTGATCCGGTAGTCGACGTCGGACATGCCCCGGTAGACATAGAGGGAGCGGAATCGTCCCAGGTCCGGCCGGTAGTGCTGCTCCATCAGAAGCTGGGTGATTCCGAAAATATCATCGATAACAAAAGTCTTATACATGGCAGAATCCCCGTCCTTTCCGCGGCCGCGTCACGCGATCCGCTCAGCCATCCGGTAGAAGCGGGCGTAGACGCCGTCCGCTCCGATCAGCTCCTCATGCGTCCCCTGCTCCGCGATGCCGTCGGAGGTGAGCACGAAAATCCGGTCCGCGTCCCTGATGGTCGAGAGGCGGTGCGCGACGGTGATGGTCGTGCGGCCGACTGTCAGCTCACTGAGGGACCGCGCGACCTCGTACTCACTCTCATTGTCAAGCGCGGAGGTGGCCTCATCCAGAATCACGATCGCCGGATCCTTCAAAAATACCCGGGCGATGCTGATGCGCTGCTTCTGCCCGCCGGACAGCTTCACGCCCCGCTCCCCGATATAGGTATCATAACCGTCCGCCAGTTCCCGGATAAATGCGTCCGCTCCGGCGCGGCGCGCGGCCTCCTCGACCTCCTCCCGGGACGCCCCCGGGCGGCCGTACACGATATTATCATATACCGACCCGGAGAAAAGGTATACGTCCTGCTGCACGATACCGATATTTTTCCGCAGACTCTCCGTCGTGTAGGCTCCGACCGGAATCCCGTCGATGGTGAGATGTCCGCCCGTGATATCGTAAAACCGGGGAATCAGGTTGCAGAGCGTCGTCTTTCCGCTGCCGGAGGGACCGACGAGGGCGACCTTCTCTCCCGCTCCGATCCGCAGATTCAGGTTGTGCAGCACCTCCGTGTGGTCGTCGGCGTACTCGAAGCTGACATTTTCAAATTCGATCTCTCCCCGCGGGCGCGCCATTTCAATGGCGTTCTTGCCGTCAAAGATCTCGATATCCGCGTCCATGATCCCGAGGAACCGCTCGATCCCCGTTATGCCCCTCTGGAACTGCTCCGTAAATTCCACGATCCGCCGGATGGTGGCGATCAGCGTGTTCACGTAGAGAACATAGACGGCCAGATCCCCCGGCTGCAGGGACCCGTCCAGGAGAAACATTCCCCCGCCCAGAATCACGGCCAGATACATGAGCCCCTCAAAGAGAAGCGTCACGACCTTGAAGATGCCCATGTAGAAATAGGTATCCTTCTTTATTCCGAGGAACTTCCGGTTCCCGGTCTCGAATTTCTTCTCCTCCAGCCCCTCGTTGGCAAATGCCTTCACGACCTTCTGCCCCAGCAGGCTGTCCTCGATCCGGGCATTCAGCTCGCCGATCTGCACCCGCTGCCTGCGGAAGGCCTCCCTCTGCCAGTGATTGATCTTCACGCACACGGCCAGCATCACGGGAATGATCACGAAGATCATCAGCGTGAGGCGGAGATTGATCCCGGCCAGGATGATAAAGGAAATGAGCCCCTTCACCCCCGCTATAAAAAACTCCTCCGGGCAGTGGTGGGAGAACTCCGTCACATCGAACAGGTCATTGGTGATCCTGCCCATGATCTGCCCGACCTTCGTGTTGTTGTAATAGCGGTCGGACAGCCGCATGAGGTGGGCGTAGGCGTCGCGGCGCATGTCGGTCTCGATCCTGGCCCCCATCACGTGGCCGACATTTGCCATGTAGTAATTGGCCGCCGCGTCCACAATCCGAAGCAGCACGTAGAACAGCGCCAGCCGCGCGACAAGCCCCATGCTCAGCAGCTCCGGATGATTCACCCCGGTGTTCGTGAGATGCCGCACCATGAGCGGCAGCACAATATCGCAGACCGTCGTCAGGCCCGCGCAGAAGAGGTCCGTGCCGAGCACGCCGAGATACGGCTTATAATAGGGATAGAACCGCCGCAGCAGGCCGCGGACGGTATACGTCTTTTCTGATTTTACTGATGTACTCATAGTAAACCAGTATATTAGCTCGGGGCGGGATGAGTCAATGGGGACGTGAGTCAGATGGGGACGGTTCTTTTTGACTCATTGCGTCTCAGACGCAACGAGTCAAAAAGAACCGTCCCCACTGACTCGCGTCCCCGCTGACTCACTCCGCCATCGAGTCCTCCAGCGCGTCGACGATGGTCGGCACCACCTTCGTCGCCTTCTGCTGAACAATCTCCGGCGCGTAGGGGAAGGTGTAGGAGACGTCCGAGGCCTCAAGAAGCGGCAGGTCGTTCATCGAGTCGCCGATTCCGTACAGCTTCACCTCGCCCCAGGTCTCCCGCATATAGGCCTTCAGGGCCTCGACGCCCCTGCCCTTCGAGCAGCCCTTCGGCGCGATGTCGATCTCGACGACATTCTGGAAGGCCTCAATATAGTCCCCGTACCGCTCGTTGATCCGCTTCACCTGAAGCGCCGCGTCCTCGAGACTTTCGGTGTGGATGCTGACCTGGTGGATCAGCCCCTCCGGCGCATCGTCCACTCCCGTGATGATGTAATACTTCCCGGGGTAGTCCATCTTCTGAAAGACGCAGATGTCGCCCTCCACGTCGAGCGTCATGCGGTAGCCCTTCGGGTTGTACTCGCGGACGAGCTGATCGGCGACGCCGCGGTCGACGCCCCGCTTGAGAATCGGCTGATAGTTCCGGTCCACAATGTTCGCGCCGCTGCTCGTGATGCAGAAATCCGGCTCGAAAAATCCGGTGATGAAGGGCGTGAGGCCGCCGACCTGCCTTCCGGTGCAGAGGCCGAACAGGTGCCCCGCCTCCTGATATTCCCTGATTTTGGCGACGTTCTCCGGCGGCAGCTTCCGGCTGTCCTCTGCCTTGTAAAAATACAGCGTCCCGTCGAAATCACTTGCAAATACTTTTTTCATTTATTCTCTCCGTTCCGGTACCGGGTACCGTTTCCCTGTCAGATCACAAAACTGTCGGTGACGGACGGCTGCATTTCCCAAAGCCTCACGGAAATATTGCCGCTCGCGGTAAAGCCGAACTCCTCCGCCTCCGGGTAGAGGTGGGTCGTAAAGACCGCCGTTCCCTCATTCGCGAAAATCTCCACCGAGCTCCGGTCGACGAAAATGCGCAGCTCCTTCAGGTCCTCGCCGAGCGGCATATCGAGACGCTCGCCGACCTGTTCATTGAAGCGCTTATTCATCCCCGTCCGGTCGACCGTACAGGTCTGCGCCGCCGCGTCGTAGTGAATCGCAAGGCCGCCGCTTCCGTCCGCCTTCGTGAAGAGGTTGAGATCGGCGTCCCCTCCGGAAAATGCAGCCAGCATCTCGCAGGCCGGAAGCAGTTTCCCGCACACCGCGGTCCCCTTCACGCACGCGCAGGGATCTTCCTCCGCGCATCCGCAGGGGCGTCCGGCATCGTCTCCGGTGATTTCCTCGCCCCGCAGGGCCTCGATGCCCGAAATCGGGGTCTGGATGAGCCGGCCGTCCCGGATCCGCAGCTCACGGGGAAGGGTCATGCTGCCCTCCCACTCCTCGGGCTCCGTCGGATAGTGGTTGTCCGGCAGGCCGATCCAGGAAATGAGGATGGCCTTATCCGGATCGCCGACATTGGCCGCGCCCTGGGCCGCGTAGAAATCAAAGCCGAAATCCAGGTACTGATAGTCGGAGTCGGGGGTGAAGGTCAGTGTGTCGTAGTCCATTTTGCCGATAAAATAGACATTGTGGTTGGTGCTCTCCGCCCGGCCCGGAAGCTTCGTGTACTGCGGGGAGAAAATCAGAAGGTCCTTCCCACTGATATTGACGATATACGGGCACTCCCACATGCCGCCGAAGTCCTCATAGCCGACGTCGTGCAGCTGGCCCCTGAAGGTCCATCCCTCCAGCAACTTTTCGGACTGATAAATCAGGATCGTCCCCTTTTTGTCCAGGGTCTGCGCGCCGATGAGGATATAATAGCACTGCTTCTCCTCGTTCCAGATCACCTTCGGGTCTCTCTGGTGCTCGCTGTAGTCATCGCGCGGCCCGAAGAGCGGCTCGGAGAGCTTCACGGGCTTTCCGTCCGCGCCCAGATACGCGGCGCAGGTATAGGGCGTCCGTACCCAGTTCTCGTCCCTGTGATTGCCGGTGTAAAAGAAATACAGCTCTCCGTCGGCGGAGATCGCGGATCCCGAGTGATTGCCCTTGTTGTCGTAGAAGGAGTCGGGCCGCAGGCCGACGCCCGCGTTCTCCCAGTGAATCAGATCCTCAGACGTCACGTGATACCAGTATTTGAGGCCGTGCACCGCGCCCCAGGGACACCACTGATAAAAGAGATGCCAGAGACCGTCGTGTTGCACAAAGCCGTTCGGATCACTGGACAGGCCGGTGACCGGCTGCACGTGATATGTCTGCCGATAGACCGACTTGCTGATCCTTTCGTGCAGATCCCTGATTTCATCCGGGCTCTGCAGGACGCGGTAACGTTCCTCGAGTGTCCATTGTTTCATTGGATGATCTCCTCCTCTCCAAAATGCGGGGTTCTCATGCCGCGCTGCTTCCATTATATATAGATTCGTACACATTTCACAAGAAGATTGTAATCGATTTCAGATTTTTCGTCAGATTACCCATTTTATCTCACGCTTTTTCCCCGCGAAACAGATGTGCTATAATGACTTAATCTGACCGGAAAAAGGAGAAAAGGCATGATCGACCGCGCGGATATGCTCGAGCTCACAAGAAGAATGACGCCGACGCGAACCTGCTTCACCAGAATCGCCGGAGCCTATCTCACGGGGGAGGGAGAGATCGACGAGACCTTCAACGTCAGTTTTCTCAACCTCAGCGCCTCTGACAAGGCAAAATATCTGAAGCTGGCCAAGACGGTCCCCTTTGCGAAAACCAACGAGCAGCTGAAGGAACACCGCTTCGCAAAAGATGCGATGGGCAGGGACAGCATGTGGCAGCTCCTGACGGGCGTTCACTCCTGCGGCCTCAAAAATGACCTCCTGCTCGAGGTTCTCTACGAACAGATCGGGATCTTCTACGAGACGGCCGGCCCCTTCGCCGTCTCAATCTTCCACGGCATCTATGACGTGCCCATGAAATCCACGGACAAGGGATATCTCTACGAATCGGAGGAGGTCTACGACTTCATGATCTGCGCCGTGAGCCCTCAGCTGCCGGACTACGAAATCGGGAAGCCGGATTACGGCTTTCTCTTTCCCGCTTTCTCCTACAGGAGCGCGGACCGGGAGGCCGTCGATGTCTTTGACCGGGACCCGTCCCGCCCGCAGACCTTCCTCACGGAGGCCCTTCTGGGCCTTCGCTGACGGCCCCGCTGTTTTCCCTCAGCACGGACAGCCGCCTGCGCATCCTGCCGGGAAACCGGTCTGACCGCACCGGCGGCTGACCGCGCGGCCGCGCCTGCGGCCGCCCTCACCACACACTCACAAAACAGCCAGCATCGGAGGCAGAACTGCACCGACGGCCGCCCTCACCGCACACTCACAAAACAGCCCGCACCGGGAGACAGACCAGATGAAACCGATTGACAGAAACCATAATGATACCGGCCATCGCACCGAAAAAAAGATCGACAAAAAAGGCGCCGGCCGGCGCGCATATATGACGGAGACCCCCGTCCCGAAGCTGATTCTCGAACTGGCCGTGCCGACCATCTTAAGCATGCTCGTCACGGGCATCTACAATACCGCCGACACCTTCTTCGTCGGCAGGATCTCGACCCAGGCGACGGCGGCGGTGGGCCTCGTCTTCTCCGTCATGGCCATCATCCAGGCCTTCGGCTTCCTGTGCGGGCACGGGTCGGGCAACTACCTGTCCCGCATGCTGGGCGCCGGCAAAATGAAGGAGGCCGATGAAATGGCCTCCACCGGCTTCGCGGTCTCCATCATCGTGGGACTTGCGATTATGGCGGCGGGGCTCATTTTCCTGGATCCCTTCGCGCGCTTTCTGGGGCGCGGCGCGACCGCCGGCACCATCGCCGAGACGAAGCGCTATATGCGCATCATCCTTCTGGGCGCGCCTTTTATGACGGGACAGTTCGTCGTCAACAACCAGCTCCGCTTTCAGGGCAGCGCCGTGTACGCGATGATCGGCATCATGACGGGGGCGGCGCTCAATATGATCCTCGACCCCCTGCTCATCTTCGTCTTCCATATGGGCGTCGCGGGCGCCGCCATCGCGACCGTATCGGGCCAGATCATCAGCTTCTTCGTGCTGCTGGCCGGCAGCCTTAAGGGGGAGAACATCCGGCTTGGCATAAGCCACGTCCGAATCAACGGACACTATCTCTTTGAACTCATAAACGGAGGCGCCCCCTCCCTCTTCCGGCAGGGGCTCGCCTCCGTCGCGGCCATTCTTCTCAACTCCTCCGCCGGCGCCTGGGGCGGCGACGCGGCGATCGCGGGCATGTCCGTGGTCTCCCGCGTCCTCATGCTCATCAGCAGCAGCGTCATCGGCTTCGGCCAGGGCTTCCAGCCGGTCTGCTCGTATAATTACGGCGCCGGGCTTAAGGGGCGCGTGAAGGAGGGGTTCTATTTTTCCGTAAAATGCACCAGTGCCTTCCTGACCGCCTGCGGCATCCTCTGCTTTATCTTCGCGCCGCAGGTCATCTCGGTCTTCCGGAACGACCCCGCGGTCATCGAAATCGGTGCCTTCGCCCTCCGCTGCCAGATGGCGGTGACGCCCATCCTCGGGACCATTTTCATGGGGCACATGATGCTCCAATCCTCCGGCATGGGCCTCAAGGCCACCATCGCCTCGTCGGCCCGGAACGGGATCTTCTTCATCCCGCTCATCCTGATCCTGCCGCGGATCATGGGGCTTACGGGCGTCGAGCTCGCGCAGCCGGCGGCCGACGTGCTGACCTTCCTCTTTACGGTCCCGCTTCTCCGGTCCGTGCTGAGGGAGATGGTCTGACGGTCCGCCGGATCAGTCCCTCGTCTCCGCCGGATCACTCTTTCGTCTCCGCCGGATCACTCCGTCTCTTCCGCCGGAATAAAGGCCTGGGGCCGGTTCAGGATGTCCATGAACTCCTCGCCCGTAATCGTCTCGTGCTCATACAGGTATTTGGCCAGCTCATGCAGCTTTCCGATGTTGTCCTTCAGGATCTGCAGGGCCTTGTCGTGCTGCATTTTCACGATGGAAACCACCGTGTCGTCGACCCGCCTGGCGGTCTCCGGCGCGCAGGCCAGTGACTGGTCGCCGCCCAGGTACTGATTGGACTGGGTCGAGAGCGCCACCATGCCGAACTCGTCGTCCATGCCGTACTGGGTGACCATGGCCCGTGCGAGCTTTGTCGCCTGCTCGATGTCGTTGGAGGCGCCGGTCGTGACGGAGCCGAAGATCAGCTCCTCCGCGCAGCGGCCGCCGGTGAAGGTCGCGATCTTGTTCAGGATCTCCTCCTTCGACATCAGGTACTTGTCCCCCTCGTCGACCTGCAGCGTGTAGCCAAGGGCGCCCGAGGTGCGCGGGATGATCGTGATCTTCTGCACCGGAGCGGAGTTGGTCTGCTTCGCCGCAACCAGCGCGTGGCCCACCTCGTGATACGACACGATCAGCTTCTCCTTCTCGGACAGGACCCGGGTCTTCTTCTGATAGCCCGCGATGACGACCTCGATGCTCTCCTGCATATCCTCCTGATTGACGACCTTCCTGCCCATGCGGACCGCCCGGAGCGCCGCCTCATTGACGATATTGGCCAGCTCGGCGCCCGAGGCGCCGGCCGCCGTCTTCGCGATGGTCTCGAAGTTCACGTTGT
>CAYLHR010000050.1:0-12413 GCA_964383335.1 uncultured Lachnospiraceae bacterium | reverse complement strand
AGAGGTCCAGGCTGAAGATGCCCATGATGGACTTCGCGTCGATGACATATCTGCCGGATACGAGATCGAAATCGCAGTCAAAGCGGTTGATGTCGTTGACGAATGTCTTCACCTTATCGATGGAATTAAGAGAAACCTTTACTGTTTTCATTGTTGATACCTCCTGTATCTTCTATAAATATCAGCCTTTCAAATAACGTGTCCATCATAGCCAAAAAGGTCCGGCACGTCAAGGGGAATTATGAATCGCAGAGCCGCATTTCACAATCTGGGCTGCCGCGTCAACGCCTACGAAACGGAGGCGATGAAGGAGCAGCTGCAAAGCGCCGGATACCGGATCGTCGGGTTCGATGAGCCGGCCGACGTCTATGTCGTAAATACCTGCACCGTGACTGCCGTCGCGGACAGAAAGTCCCGTCAGATGCTGCACAGGGCCAGGGAGCTGAACCCCGCGTCCTGCGTCGTGGCGGCCGGCTGCTATGTGGAGGACGCGGCCCGCGGCCTTACGGAGGATGCGGCGGTGGATCTGCTTCTCGGAAATGAGGCCAAGCAGTCGCTTGCCGCCATTTTGGACCGGTATTTCGCGGGAGACGCGGAGAAGGTTTACATAAAGCCTCCCGCGGAGGCGCCCGGCAGGGAGCTCTTCGTCACGGGGACGGAGGGCAGGACGAGGGCATTTCTGAAGATTCAGGACGGCTGCAACCAGTTCTGCTCCTACTGCATTATTCCCTATGTGAGGGGCAGGGTGAGGAGCCGCAAACCGGAGGAGGTGATCCGGGAGGCGGAGCGGCTGGCCGCCGCCGGCTTTCCGGAGATCGTGCTCACCGGCATTCACCTGACCTCCTACGGAGCCGATTTCGGGCGCGCGGAGACGGGCCGGGGACCCGTGACGGGGGGCGTGAGGGAGACGGAGACGAATCTGCATCTTCTGGGGGTGATCCGCGGGATCGCAGCCCTTCCGGGAATCAGGCGCGTCCGTCTCGGCTCCGTGGATCCCGCGCTCATGACGCCGGACTTCACCGGGGCCCTGTCCGGTATTCCGGAGGTCTGCCCGCAGTTCCATCTCTCCCTTCAGAGCGGGAGCGGATCCGTGCTCGCGGCCATGAACCGGCACTACACGCCGGAGGAGTACGAGGCCGTCTGCGGCGGGATCCGGAGCTGCTTTGACGATCCGGCGATCACGACGGATATCATCGTCGGCTTTCCCGGCGAGACGGAGGAGTACTTCCGCGAGACGGTGGATTTCGCGGAGAGGATCGGGTTCGCGAAGATCCACATTTTCAAATATTCGAAGAGAGAGGGCACGAGGGCCGCTGCCATGCCGGACCAGGTGCCGGAGGACATCAAGAAGAGGCGGAGCATGGTCCTTGCAGCGAAGGAGAGGGAGCTCCGCATGCGCTTCCTGAAAAGGAGGATCGGAGGCGTGGCCGAGGTGCTCTTCGAGGAGAAGCGCGGAAGGGGAGCATCGGAGATCTGGACCGGCTACACGCGCGATTATCTCCCGGCCGGCATTGCCGGAGCGGAGGATCTGGCGGGCCGCCTGATCCCCTGCCGCGTGACCGGGGTTTCCGGGGACGGGACACTTCTGGTTGAAAGAGCGGCGGAAATAGGGTAGAATGAGGGGTAAATGTTTTTATCTGGAGAAATGAAGCCATGTCAGAAAAGATCGGAAGCACTCAGTTTTTCAGTGTAAAAAAGGAACCGGAGATCCGCGTAAAGGACGTCATCCACGTCGTTTACAGCGCGATGGAGGAGAAAGGATATAATCCGGTGAATCAGATCGTCGGATATATTATGTCCGGAGATCCGACCTATATCACGAATTACAAGGGCGCACGCAGCATGATCATGAAGGTCGAGCGCGATGAGCTCGTCGAGGAGCTGCTCGCCGAGTACATCCGGATGAAGTCCTGGGAGGAGTGACCTGATACAGTGCGGGTACTCGGACTTGATTTCGGATCGAAGACGATCGGGGTCGCGGTCAGCGACTCACTCGGTATGGGCGCGGAGAGCCTTGAAATCATCCGCAGGGATAAGGAATCCCATCTGCGCGCGAGCTTTCGGAGAATCGCGCGTCTCGCGGAGGAATATGAGATTACGGCCGTGGTGCTGGGGTATCCTCTCAATATGGACGGTACCGCAGGGGACAGGGCTTTAAAAACTGTTGCTTTTAAGGAGGAACTGGTCAGGAGGCTGGGGCTTCCGGTATTTCTTCAGGACGAGAGACTTACGACGGTGGAGGCTGAGGAGGCGATGCACCTCTCCGGCATCCCCGCGCAGGATTATAAAAAACATGTGGATTCGGTCGCGGCTGCGATCATCCTCGAGGATTGGCTGAATCAATATGGAGACGATTACTTTCACAGCTGATGACGGCAGTACGGTAGAATTTTTTGTGGAAGAACAGACGCGCGTAAACGGAACGGATTATCTTCTCGTGACGGACTCACAGGAAGATGAGGCGTCTGCTTTCATATTTAAAGACGTATCCGCGGAAGACGCATTATGTGCTTCCTACGTTCCGGTCGAAGATGAGGCGGAACTGCAGGCGCTCATGAAGGTGTTCGGCGAGATGCTCGATGATGACACGGCAATTGAGATGTGACGGAAATGGAGGATTTATTTGAATAAGGAAAAAATAAATAATGAGAAGCTGAAGATCATTCCGCTCGGAGGCCTGGAGCAGATCGGAATGAATATGACTGCGTTCGAATACGGGGACAGCATTGTTGTGATAGATTGCGGACTTGCTTTCCCCGAGGATGATATGCTCGGAATTGACTTCGTGATCCCCGATGTGACCTACCTGGCCGAGAATTACAGCAAGGTGAAGGGATTCATCATCACGCACGGACATGAGGACCATATCGGCGCGCTTCCCTACGTGCTGAAGCGCGTCAACGTGCCGATCTATACCACCCGGCTCACGATGACCCTGATCGAGAAGAAGCTGGAGGAGCACGAGCTTCTGGGCTCCGTAAAGCGCAAGATCGTGACCTTCGGCCAGTCCATCAATCTCGGCGAGTTCAGGATTGAATTCATAAAGACCAATCACAGCATCCAGGACGCTGCCGCGATCGCACTCTACTCGCCGGCGGGCATCATCGTCCACACGGGGGATTTCAAGGTGGATTACACGCCCGTGTACGGTGACGCGATCGACCTCGCGCGCTTCGCCGAGATCGGAAAGAAGGGCGTTCTCGCCCTCCTCTGCGACAGCACGAACGCCGAGCGGCCCGGCTTTACGATGTCCGAGAAGACGGTGGGACAGACATTTGACCGGATCTTCGCGGAGCATCAGAACCAGCGGCTCGTGATCGCGACCTTCGCGTCCAACGTGGACCGCGTGCAGCAGATCATCAACTCCGCCGCCAAGTACGGAAGAAAGGTCTGCCTCGAGGGCCGCTCGATGGTCAATGTCATCGGAACCGCCGTGGAGCTCGGCTATATCGACGACTCGTCGGGAACCCTGGTCGATCTGGATGACCTGAAGAATTATCCGCCGGAGAAGGCGGTGCTGATCACGACGGGGAGCCAGGGCGAGTCCATGGCGGCGCTGTCCCGCATGGCGGCCAATATCCATAAAAAGATAAAGCTCATGCCCGGCGACGTGATCATCTTCTCTTCCCATCCGATTCCGGGAAATGAGAAGGCCGTCTCCAACGTGATCAACGAGCTGTCGGAGATCGGCGCGGAGGTGGTCTTCCAGGACGTGCACGTATCGGGGCACGCCTGCCAGGAGGAGATCAAGCTGCTCTACTCGCTCATCCGGCCCCGCTACGCCGTGCCGGTGCACGGGGAGAGAAGGCATCTGATGGCGCAGGCCCGGCTCGCGGAGAGCCTGGGAATCCCGAGGGATCACATCAAGCTCCTTCACACGGGCGATGTGCTTGAGATCGGGGAGACGGGCGCACGCATTATCGGGAAGGTGCAGACCGGGGGAATCCTGGTTGACGGCCTCGGAGTGGGAGACGTGGGCAACATCGTGATCCGCGACCGCCAGAGACTCTCGGAGGACGGCATTATTATCGTCGTGATGACGCTGGGACGTGAGAGCGGGGATCTGCTCGCGGGTCCGGATCTCGTCTCGCGCGGATTTGTATATGTGAGAGAATCGGAGGATCTGATGGAGGAAGCCTCGCAGATCGTCCGGGACGCCGTGGAGGAGTGTCTTGACCGCAATATCACGGACTGGACCAGGATCAAGGCGGATGTAAAGGACAGTCTCAGTGAGTTCGTCTGGAAGCGGACCCAGAGGAGACCCATGATTCTGCCGATCATTATGGAGGCCTCCGTCTGATCCTGACCTGAAACACGTCCGGAAATGAGAGCAAGATGGAAAAAGAAATTGAACTGAAAACCAAACAGCTGATCGACGCGATCAAGGCGAGTGATCTCTATATGCAGTACGAGACGTCCTGCAGGGCCCTTGACGGCTATCCGGGCGTTTTCGACAGGCTGATGGAGCTCCGGATGAAGACGATCGCGCTCTATGAGAATGCCACGGAGGAGGAGCTCCTCGAGGGCTCCGACGCCCTCGCGGAGCAGTATGAGGAGCTGCAGAAGATACCGGAGGTAAACGCCTTCCTCGAGAGCGAGGAGGAGCTCGCCCACACGCTTCGGAAGATCAGCGCAGTGGTGCTGAAGGCGGTCAATATGCGGCTGCCGAATCCGCAGTAGGAGAGCTGTATGAGAGACGAAAGAAGAGAGAACGGCGCATTCCGGACTGCGCGGACCGGCGCGGCTCTGCTTCTGCGCCTCGCGTTTTTCATTGCCGCCCTGGCCGTCATCCTCTCGCTTGGCCGCTATGCCAGGCGCTTCGGCTATAACGTTTTTGACGAGACGCCGGCGGAGGCTCCGCCCGGCCGGGAAATTGAGATCACGGTTCCGGAGGGCGCCGGAGCGGAGGAAATCGGAAGAATCCTCAAATCCCGCGGGCTCGTGGAGGACGTCCGCGTCTTCCTTGTGAAGGAGCGCCTGTCGCCGTACCACGGGAAGCTGGGCAGCGGCACATTTTCACTGAATACATCCATGACACCGACCGAGATACTGGAGGCTCTCTATGATGAATCCGGAACGGACAACGAATCGGGCGCGGAGGCGCCCTGAGCTCCTGCTTCCGGGAGGGAGCCTCGACGTTCTGAAGATCTCCGTCCTTTACGGGGCGGATGCCGTCTATATCGGGGGCGGCGCCTACGGGCTCCGGGCGAAGGCGGCAAACTTTTCACCGGAGGAGATGAGGGAAGGCATCCGCTTTGCCCACGAGAGGGGGGCGAAGGTCTACGTGACAGCCAATGTCTTCGCGCACAATGGCGATCTGCCGGGCGCGGAGGCCTATTTCCGGGAGCTCGCGGATATAAAACCGGACGCCGTGCTGATCTCGGATCCGGGTATGTTCGACCTTGCGTCGCGCTTCTGTCCGGACATTGATATCCATATCAGCACACAGGCGAATACGACCAATTACGCGTCATGTCTCTTCTGGCACAGGATGGGCGCGAAGCGCATCGTGACGGCCAGGGAGCTCTCCCTTAAGGAGATACGGGAGATCCGGGACAGGATCCCGGAGGATCTTGAGATCGAGTGCTTCGTTCACGGGGCCATGTGCATTTCCTATTCCGGCCGCTGTCTTCTCAGCAGTTACTTCACCGGGAGGGACGCGAACCGGGGGCTCTGCACGCATCCCTGCAGATGGAGATATCATCTCATGGAGGAGACGCGGCCCGGGGAATATCTTCCCGTGGAGGAAAATGAGCGGGGAACCTATATCTTCAACTCCAGGGATCTCTGCATGATCGACCACATTCCGGATCTCATGGAGGCGGGAATCGACAGCTTCAAGATCGAGGGCAGGATGAAGACGGCGCTCTACGCAGCGAACTGCGCCGCGGCCTACAGGGAGGCGATCGACGACTGCGAGAGGAGCCCGGCCCTCTATGAGAGCCGCCTCGACCACTACAGGGAGCGGATATCTGAGGGAACATACCGGCGCTTCACGACGGGCTTCTTCTACGGGCGCCCGGATGAGAACGCGCAGATCTACGACAGCAACACCTATGTGAAGAGCTGCACGCTGATCGGCATCGTGGCGGGCAGGGACGCGGACGGCGCGGCTGTCTTCACGCAGAAGAACAAATTTGAGGCGGGAGAGGATCTCGAACTGATGAAGCCGGACGGCAGGATTCTGCAGGTGCGGTGCAGGGGGATCCGGAATGCGGAGGGGGAATCCGTACCGTCCGCGCCTCATCCCATGGAAGAACTGCATGTGGATCTCGGCGTCGAGGCGGAGCCCTATGATATCGTCCGCCGGCGTGAGAAAGAGTTATGACAATGGCCCGGGGCCGCTTCGTATGAAGCGGCCCTTTGTCTGTTCCTCCGCGAGGTGAAGCTCGCAGAGCTCATCGAGAGCGGCCAGCAGGCGCGGGACCGGGAGCGCGGAGGCCTCCGCAAGGGCGTCCGCCGAACAGGGCGCCGCGTCGGAGAGACAGGCCAGTACCTTCTTCGCGTCATCACTCACGTCATCCCGGGCAAATGAATCCATCAGATGCTGCCGCTCACGCTTCTCCCGCAGCCGCTGCTTCTTCGGAAAGAGGCCCTGGTCCTCCATGATCTTAAGCTCCTGCAGGATGGCATCGGGGGACCAGGCGATGCCGGCCCCCTGGGCGATCAGATAATTGCAGCCGTCGGAGAGCAGATCGCCGACCCGGCCAGGCACGGCGAAGACAGTCCGCCCCTGGGAGAGCGCGAAATCGACGGTAATGAGGGAGCCGGATCTCGACTTGGCCTCGACGATCAGAACGAGATCCGCGAGGGCGGAGATGATCCTGTTGCGGGAAGGAAAATGATAGGGATAGGGCTTTGTCCCGGGCGGCTGTTCCGAGAGAATGCCGCCCTCCTTCAACAGCCTTCTGTAGAGGGTGCCGTTCGACCGGGGATAACAGATGTCTACGCCGGAGCCGAGTACGGCGAAGGAACGTCCCCCGGCGTCGAGCGCGCCTGTCTGGGCGTATCCGTCAATTCCGGCCGCCATGCCGCTTATGATCTGCACGCCCTCCCGCGCGAGAATCCGGCCGAACTCATAGGCGGTATCCCTTCCGTAGGGACTGCAGAGTCTGGCGCCGACGATGGCCACGGAGGGCACGCCGCCGTCGGGGAGCGACCCGGCATAATAGAGCGTCTGCGGCATGGAGGTGAGCTGCTTCATTTTCTCCGGATACAGCGCGTCGCCGCGCTCCACGGCCGATACGGTGACCGGTATATTTCTTTGAGTCATCAGATCCTCCAGTACTGTTCATCAATGGTGCGGTACATGAGGGCTTCCCGCAGGTGCGCCTCGCCGATCAGCTCCTCTCCGGAGAGATCGGCGATCGTGCGGGCCGTCTTCAGAATCTTGTGAAGGCCCCTTGCGCTTAGAGAACAGCGCCCGAAGGCGGCCTTTAAGACGCGGTCGGCGCCCGGAGCGGTCCGGCACCAGTGCCCGATCTCCTGCGGGGGAATTTCCGAATTAAAGTGAAGCCGGGTGCCCGAAAAGCGGCGGAGCTGGATCTCCCTGGCGAAGCGGATCATTTCCCGCATGTCCGCCGAGGAGAGCTCCGACCCCGGTGCCCCCAGCAGGTCGTCGAGAGAGACGGGATTGAACTGGACGCACAGATCGATCCGGTCGAGGAGAGGCCTTGAGATTCTGCTGACGTATCTGGATATGTCCCGCGCGCTGCAGGTGCAGAGATTGGTATCGGGGAAATAGCCGCAGCGGCACGGATTCATGGCGGCCAGAAGAAGAAAACTGGCCGGAAACCGGAAGGAGCCCGAAAGGCGTGAGATGGTGATCTCCCGATCCTCCAGCGGCTCCCTCAGGATCTCGAGGGCGGAGGGGGAGAATTCGGGAAATTCATCGAGGAACAGCACCCCGCGGTGGGCGAGCGTCACCTCGCCGGGAACGGGCTGTCTGCCGCCTCCCGCGAGCGCATGGGGCGAGATGGTGTGATGCGGATGCCGGAAGGGGCGGGTCTCGATGAGCGGGCGGTCCTCGGACAGTAGGCCCGCGACGCTGTAGATCTGTGAGATCTCAAGACTCTCCGCGCGCGTCAGCTCGGGCAGGATGGTGGGCATTCTTCTTGCGATCATGGTCTTTCCGGACCCGGGAGACCCGATGAGGAGCAGGTTGTGAAAGCCGGCGGCGGATATCACGGCGGCGCGCTTTGCCGTCGCCTGGCCCCGTATATCGCTGAAATCCACGTCATAGCGGTTGAGCCCCCCGCAGCTCCGCTCCTTTTTGACGGGCTCCGGCAGGGCACCGCTTTCCAGCAGATCCATCAGCTCCCGGAGAGAGGATACGCCGGCGACGGTGAGATCCTCCACCTCACAGGCCTCGCTTTTGTTGGCGGAGGGGACGATGAGGAGCGAGCAGCCCTCCTCCCGCGCGAGGAGCGCCGTCGGCAGGACGCCGCTTACGGGAAGGATTCCCCCGCCGAGCGAGAGCTCACCGACCGCCATCACACCGGTGAGGGCAGAGGAGGGGATGAGTCCCGCCGCAAGGAGAAGGGCGAGGGCGATCGGCAGGTCGAAGCGGGAGCCGCTCTTTGGAAGATCGGCCGGAGACAGGTTGACCGTGATGCGCCTCGAGGGAATGGAAAGACCCGAATTCCGGAAGGCGGACCGCACCCGGTCCTGCGCTTCCTTTACCTGCGCGGAGAGAAACCCCACCATGATAAACTGGGGCAGGCCGTCGCTGATATCCGCCTCGACGCGGACCGGAAGAACGCGAAGGCCGCTGGCGGATGCCGTAAGAACTGAACCGAACATCGAACAAAAGCCTCCTTTCCGAAGCGGCTGCCCGCCGCTTCGCTTCAGGGTTTTGAGGATCATCATAGCACAGGCATTTCCGCGGTCAACCGCATCGGCAAAAGTCAGCAGGATCCTTGTGAAAGTCAGCAGGATCCCCGCAGAACCGCTGCAGGATCCTTGTACCGGCATGAAAAAACATGCCGCCGCGGGAGGCGGATCCGCCGCCGGAAGCCGTTAAAGATAGGTCTTGAAAGATAAAAAAATTTCCTGTAAGATAAGGAATTGTTATCTTTTGAAAATATCGCCGTGTAAGCGGCAGGCTTTGAAAATAAAGGAAAATCGGAGGCTGTTTTGGCTAAGAATCTGGTCATTGTCGAGTCACCGGCAAAGGTGAAGACAATTAAAAAGTTTCTCGGTTCCCGCTACACGGTGGAGGCGTCCATGGGACATGTCCGCGATCTGCCGAAAAGTCAGCTGGGTATCGACATAGAGGGTGACTTTGAGCCGAAATACATCACGATCCGGGGAAAGGGAGATCTCCTCGCCAGGCTCCGCAAGGAGGCGAAGGCGGCTGACTGTATCTATCTCGCCACCGACCCGGACCGCGAGGGAGAGGCGATCTCCTGGCATCTGATCCACGCGCTCGGCGCGGATGAGAAGAAGTACCGCAGAATCACCTTCAACGAGATCACGAAGAACGCCGTGAAGGATTCCATCAAATCCCCCCGCGGGATTGACAGAAACCTCGTGGACGCCCAGCAGGCGCGGCGCGTTCTGGACCGGCTGGTCGGCTATCAGATAAGCCCGGTGCTCTGGAAGAAGGTAAAGCGGGGTCTCTCCGCCGGCAGGGTTCAGTCTGTCGCCCTCCGCATGATCGCGGAACGTGAAAATGAGATCCGCGATTTTATCCCCCAGGAATTCTGGACCATCGAGGCGGACTTCGCCATTCCCGGACACAAAAAGCCGCTGACCGCCAGGTTCTACGGAAAGGATAAAAAACAGGAGATTCACTCCGGGGCGGAGGCGGATGAGATTCTGAAGGAGACGGAGGGCGCCGCGGCCCGCGTCGCGGATATCCGGACGGGGGAGCGCATGAGAAAGCCCCCGCTTCCCTTTACGACGAGCACGCTGCAGCAGGAGGCGGCAAACGCGCTCGGCTTCTCCACGTCGAAGACCATGCGGATCGCCCAGCAGCTCTACGAGGGTGTCGATATCGCGGGAGAGGGCTCCGTCGGTATCATCACCTATCTGAGAACGGACTCCACGCGGATCTCCCGCGAGGCGGATGAGGCTGCGGAACAGTACATAAGAGAGCAGTACGGAGAGAAGTTCTGCGGCAAACCCGCCGGGGACAACCGGAACAGAAACGCGCAGGACGCGCATGAGGCGATCCGTCCGACCGATATCGCGAGAACCCCCGTCAGGGTGAAGGAATCCCTGTCGCGGGAGCAGTTCCGCCTGTATCAGCTGATCTGGAGGCGCTTTGCCGCGAGCCGGATGGCCGCGGCTGTCTATGACACGGCGTCCGTGAAGATCGAGGCGGGGGGCAATCTCTTTACGGCGTCCGCGTCGGACGTCAGGTTTTCCGGCTTCATGGAGGTCTATACGGAATCCGGAGATGAGCAGGAGAAGGGGAACGCGCTCGTCCGCAGCATCACCCGGGATACCGTGCCTGTCTTAAAGGAGATCCGGAAGGAACAGCATTTTACCCAGCCGCCGGCGCATTTTACTGAGGCCTCCCTCGTCCGCATGCTGGAGGAGCGGGGAATCGGAAGACCCAGTACCTACGCGCCCACGATCTCCACGATTCTGGGCCGCCATTATATTACGAAGGAGCAGAAGAACCTCTATATCACGGAGCTGGGCGAGGTGGTGGACCGCATCATGGTGCAGGCCTTTCCCCAGATCGTGAATGTCGACTTTACCGCGAATCTCGAGACCCTGCTCGACGGGGTCGCCGAGGGGGACGTGGACTGGAAGACGATCGTGCGGAATTTCTATCCGGATCTGAAGGAGGAGGTCGACCGCGCGAACGAGGAGCTCGAGAAGGTAAAGGTGGAGGACGAAAAAAGCGACGTCATCTGCGAGAACTGCGGGCGGAACATGGTTATCAAATACGGTCCCCACGGGAAGTTCCTCGCATGTCCGGGCTTTCCGGAGTGCCGGAATACAAAGCCCTATTACGAGAAGGCCGGTGTGAAGTGCCCCTTGTGCGGAGGGGAGATCGTGATCCGGAGGACCAAGAAGGGGAGACTGTATTTCGGATGTGAGAATCAGCCCGAATGCGCGTTTATGTCCTGGTCCCGCCCGTCTGAAAAGCCCTGCCCCAGGTGCGGCGGCTACATGGTGCTGAAGGGACCGAATCTGGTCTGTGCCGATGAAAAATGCGGCTACAGGGAGAAGAACGTGGAAAAGGCGGCCGAGGCGTAAACAGGAAATCAATGCCGGAAAAGATGCACCGGAGTGTAAACGTACAGCAAACAGTGTGAAAATGCGGCGAACATTTTTCTGAAATTACGAAAGATACAGAAAAGTCAGAAAAAACTGGAAAAGGCTTGTTTTGGTGTGAAAAATATGCTACAGTAAAGCTGTATATGTGCGGGAGCACAGACTGCAGCGGTTCGTACTCAGTCCTGAGAAACTGCTGCTGAAATATTTTACAGAAAGGAGAGGCACATGAGCGTTCAGCTGCTGGATAAGACCCGCAAGATCAATAAACTGCTTCACAACACCAGCACGAGCAAGGTCGTATTTAATGATATCTGCAATGTTCTTGTTGAGACCCTGTTGTCCAACATCCTGGTTCTCAGCAGAAAAGGAAAAGTTCTTGGTGTTGGGCGGTGTGACGGAGTGGAAGAGATTGACGAGATGATTACGGGTGAGATCGGGAGCTTCGTGGATGGTCTTCTCAATGAGCGTTTTCTCGGCGTTTTGTCGACAAAGGAGAACGTGAACCTTGCAACCCTCGGTTTCACCGGAAAGGATATTGACAGATATACTGCCATCATTAATCCGATTGACATCGCGGGAGAGAGGCTCGGGACTGTGTTCTGCTACAGATCCTCTTCCCAGTATGACATTGAAGACATTATCGTGAGCGAGTACGGCACCACGGTCGTGGGGCTCGAGATGATGAGATCCGTCGATGAGGAGAACGCGGAGGAGACCCGGAAGCGTCAGGTCGTCAAGTCCGCATTTTCGACTCTCTCGTTCTCGGAACTCGAGGCGATTATCCATATCTTTGATGAGCTCGACGGGAATGAGGGAATCCTCGTAGCGAGCAAGGTTGCCGACCGGGTGGGCATCACCAGATCCGTGATCGTCAATGCCCTGCGCAAGTTTGAGAGCGCGGGTGTCATCGAATCCAGATCCTCCGGCATGAAGGGAACCTACATCAAGGTTCTGAACGACTACATCTTCGAGGAACTCACGGAGATCAAGGCACACAGGACGAGAAAGTAAGAAGGTAAGATGATCAGAAAAAGAAGGCCGCGCGCGGCCTTCTTTTTTGCGAGCTCTGATCCGCTTCCGTATGAGCGGCAACATTTTTTATAAAAAAACATGACATTTGCCGGGGGCGGGGGTATATTACTAGTCAGATGTTAGCACTCCATCAGTTCGAGTGCTAC
>CAYLHR010000049.1:0-12523 GCA_964383335.1 uncultured Lachnospiraceae bacterium | reverse complement strand
TTGACCGCCTTCTCGTCCATATCCATCGGGCACTTGCCCCACAGATCCTCGCGGTCCTCACCCGTGGAGTCCGTCGTCGTGATGCAGGTTCTGTCAAAGGAATCCAGCGCGATGATCTCGATATCCTTGATCTTGATCACATCGCCCGGCTTCACGACCGTGCAGCGCTCTTCCGGAACGCCCCAGCCTACCCATGTGTCCACGGACTTCTGCGGTCCGATGAAGGGAACCGGGATCACGTTGCCCTTGTCATCCGTCGTCGTCATGCCGCTCTGAAGCACGTGTGCCGCGAACTCCGCGCTCATGTGATCCTGATGGTAATGTGTCGCCAGAACCGCATCCACCTGCTTGACAGCGAAGGGATCAATGACGAAGGGGACGTTGCGCAGGTTCGGCTGCATCTCGCGGCATCCGCCCATGTTCGCCATCTGGTGGCCGGGCTTCATCTTGCCGTCGCCGTGAGTGCGCTTGCCGTTCCCGGCCCAAAGGTCAATGGTAACGTTGGCGCCGCCCGGAGTCTTGAACCAGATGCCTGTGCAGCCGAGCCACCACATGGAGACCGTCCCCGGCTTCACTTCGGTTCTTTCGATCTCCTCGTTCAGCCAAGTTCCCCACTCGGGAAAGGTGCTCATGATCCACTTCTCTCTTGTCATGTCGCTGACCTTGCTCATAAAACCTCCTGTTACAACTGTTGTCCGAACTGTCCCCGTCTCCGGCAGGTGCCGTATCCGGCCCGTGAACAGTGACGGGAAAAGCAGCGCTTTCCGCATCTTTCAGAGAAACTCCGACGCAAAAAATCTGATCAAATATTCAAATTTTATGATCATTTGTTTTCCCGATTTGATCCGTCCGCTGCTTTCTGGCTACCCCTACATCATACCCGATTGTCGAAAATGCACAATAGCATTATATGATTAGTTGTTTTTTTAATGATTATTTTCAATTTCACTTCGGGAATCGGCGGCCCTTCAGGAGATTATTCATTAAATGTTCAATCGATCGTTTAGAATCGTTGCTCATTATCTGACAATATGATACGATGATGTATACAAGACAAAATGCCATTTATGAACCGGAGGAGGTTGGAATATGGAGTATTCACTGGGACTTTACGAGAAGGCTATTCCCGTCGGCATGGGCTTTCCCCGCATGCTGGATATCACCCGGGAATGCGGATTCGACAGACTCGAGATCAGCATCGACGAGACCGACTGGCGGCTCGCCCGTCTCGACTGGGCTCCGGAGAAGATCCGGGAGCTGGGCATTCTGTCCCGCGCGGCGGGCGTTCCGATCAGAACCATGTGCCTCAGCGGACACAGAAAGTACCCCTTCGGATCTCACGACGAGGCGGTCCGCGCGCGCTCGATGGAGATTATGCGGAAGGCGATCGAGTTCTGTGTCGAGGCCAATATCGCCATCATCCAGCTGGCCGGATACGATGTCTATTATGAAGAGGGGGATGAGGGAACCCGCGCGCGCTTCCTCGAGAACCTGAAAAAAGCGGCCGACTACGCCGCCAGATGGGGCGTCGTGCTCGCGTTTGAGACGATGGAGACGCCGTTTATGGACACGGTGGAGAAGTCCATGAAATACGTAGACGCGGTCGGTTCTCCCTGGCTCGGCGTCTACCCCGATATCGGAAATCTGAAAAATGCGGCCGTTCTCTACGGCACAGACGTCGTTGAGGATCTCGAGCTCGGAAGGGGACACATCTTCGCCGTCCACCTCAAGGAGACGAAGCCCGGCGTATACAGGGATATGACCTTCGGTGAGGGCGGCCACACGGAGTACGCCCGCTGCATCGAGTCTGCCCTTTCGATGGGAATCCGCACCTTTACCGGCGAATTCTGGCATCAGGAGGGACAGGACTACACAAAGACCATCCCCGCCGCGAGCAGCTTCCTCCGCGAAAAGATCGAGGCCGCCGGCAAAAAGCTGGGTCTTTGATACGGACATATAATACGGCCCCTCAGTGATATAAAACCCCCTTTCCCGGACAGCCGGGGAAGGGGGTTTGCCATGCTTATTTATGCCGTGATCTCCCGCGCACCGTCACCGATCTCCGCGATATAGAAGCGGGCCTCAAGATCGAATTTTTTCCTGTAGGCGTCTCCCAGAGTCTTCATAAAGGAGGCCGTCCGGCTCCGCTCGACGATGCTCACCGTGCAGCCGCCGAGGCCTCTGCCCGTCATGCGGCTTCCGATCACGCCGGGCAGCTCCCAGGCCGTCTCCGCCAGATAATCGAGTTCCGGGCAGGAGACCTCGTAATCGTCCCGAAGAGAGATGTGGGACTGCTTCATGAGCTCCCCGAAGCGGGCGAGATTCTTTACGCGGAGCGCGCTCACGGCCCGGATGGTCCGGGCGTTCTCGTAGACCGCGTGCCTCGCGCGCTTCGTGTTCGTCCTGCTCATAATGACGTCCTTGCAGCTTTCGAACCGGTCCGTGGACAGATCCCCCAGATACCGGATGTTCGCGACGGTCTGAAGCTTTTTCAGCGCTCTTTCGCACTCCCTTCTCCGGGTGTCGTATTCGTCTCCCGATTCGGAGCAGCGCACCCTGCTGTCCGCGATGACGAGATCCACGGAATCGAAGGGCAGGGGCACGCACTCGTAGCGGAGCGTGTTGACCGTGAGGAAGACGGCGTGGTCTCTCACGCCCATGGCCGAGGTGAAGGGATCCGCGATTCCGCCGAAGAAGGAGGCATATTCATTTTCCGCGCGCATGGCCGTCCTGGCCAGATCGATGCTGTGAAGATCCGGGCCCCAGAAGAGGTCCCGAAGCAGAACGGCCGTGACGACACATACGGCGGCCGAGGAGCCGAGACCGGCCCTGATCGGAAGATTCATGTCATAGAGAATCTCCACGCCCCGGGGAATCTCGTATCCGTCTCTTGCCATCGAGCAGAAGACGCCCCTGGGATAACGCGTCCAGTGGGCCTCTCCCACCTCCGGTTCCAGACTGTTCACGGTAAATTCATAGACGGGAGAGCCCTCCTCCTGCGCCGACGCGAGGCGGACCAGTCCGTCCTCCCGCTCCCGCACGGCGGCATATGCCCCTAAGGAGAGCGCGCAGGGCAGGACGTGCCCTCCGTTGTAATCAATATGATCCCCGATCAGATTGACCTGTCCGGGTGCGAAAAAGAGACGGATCTCTCCGCCCTCCCCGTAAACCTGCTCAAACCGGGCTTTCCATATGTCCATATGCATGCCTTCACGCCCTCCGAAATCAAATCAACCGCCGCACCGCGCGGCGGGTTTTTCTAAGTTTATCCGATCAGATGTGCTTTTTCAATGCATCAGGGATGAAAAGACAGGCGGACCGCCCTTTCGGGGCGGTCCGTCAATCCGTTATTATTCAGTACTGCTCTCAGCTTCCGACTCAGCCGCGCTTTCCGCACTCTCGGCCTCTGCCGCTTCGGCGCTCTCTTCCGCGCTCTCGGCTTCTGCCGCTTCGGCGCTCTCTTCCGCGCTCTCAGCCTCTGCCTCTTCGGCGCTCTCTTCGGTGCTCTCGGCTTCCGAGGCCGGGTCCTTCAGGGTGACGGGCGCCTTGTCCGTAATCACCACGGTCTTCCAGGCCTCCTCATTGACCTGAATGTCCGCCTCCTCAACCCACTTGTCAAGAATCTCGTCGTATTTTTCCTGTTTCCGCTCGTTGATCACGGAGGCCCGCTCGCTCTCCGTCGCGTCCTTGTCGAAGGTCGTATCCAGACGCACGACATAGAAGGTATTGCCGTCCTCCGCCTTTACGACATGATCCACAAGCGCACCGTCCTTAAGCCCCGATACCGCTTCCAGGAGGGCCGCGTCGAGATAGGAATCCGACGAATCATTTGTTCCGAAGGTGCCCGTGCTGGCCTGCAGGCTCTTGTCCGTGTCCGCCGCGATCGCCTCAAAATCGGCCTCCGCCGCGGAGGATGCGCCTTTTACAGCCTCAAGGGCCTTCTTCGCCAGCTCCTCGGCCGCCGCAGCGTCGTCGGTCTTGTCGTCCCCGTCATCGGACACCGCAGCCGCGATGTAGGAGACGCGGGACTGCTGCACCTCATCGTCCGGAACATTCGTGTCGACGTCGACGACAAGCGGATCGCGCATCCTGCTCTGAATGGTCTGAAGCGTGAGCAGCCTCTCCACGTCCTCCTTCGAGGCTCCGACGAGGGAAAGCACCTCTTCCGTGTTGGAGTTCACATAAGTCTCGGCGATCCCGCTGATCTCGCTCTTTTCCTCATCGCTCAGCGCCACGTCATATTCCCCGGCGTGCTGCTCCATGACCAGCATCTTCTTCAGATCCTCAAGGACGCTCTCCTTCATGGACTCCCCGTAGGTCTCCTCCGTCGAGGAATCCGTGACCGTATCGAAAATCTCCCCGGTCTGTCCGAAATACGAGCCCCAGTACTTATAAAGCTGCGCCTGCTCGAATTTGGCGTAGAAGCTGGCCGTCCCGAGAGAGACCGTGTCCTCTCCGGCCGTAAGAAGCGTCTGCGTCCCGTCCACCTTGGGCGTGCTGTTCCCGCAGCCGGCGAGCATCCCGCAGCCGACCGCCGCGGAGATCATCAGCGCAAATATCTTATTCATCTTCCCATGCATCGTTATTCCTCCTGATACAGCATCTGCCCGTGGGATGAAAATCATCACGGCAAACACTTATTCTACCCCTTATTTGATGTTTCGGCAAGTTCCAGTGAAAATGTTTTGAGCTCGCTCAGCATCTTTTCACTCTCCCTGTCCCCGTGATACAGAAAATACGTCTCGTCCGGATACGGGTGAATCGTAAACATGCCCCTGTGGGACGCGAGCAGCTCCGGGAGCTTCGAGACATCGAAGGCCGGATTTTTGATGACCGTAAGCCTCACCTCCGAGGGCGTCTCCTTGATCTCCGAGATGGATGCGCGGTTGGCGGCTGCCTTCAGCTCGGCGATTCTCATCAGATGAATCACGCTCGCGGGCGGCTCGCCGTAGCGGTCAATGAGCTCATCCGTCACGTCGTCGAGATCGGCTTCATCCGTGATGCCCGCGATCTTCTTGTAGGAATCCAGCTTCTGGAACTCATTCGGGATATACCGCGCGGGGATATAGGCGTCCATATTGAGATCCACCAGGGTCTCGAAGGTCTCCTCCTTCGGGGTTCCCTTCACCTCCTGCACCGCGTCGGAGAGCATTTTCGCGTAGAGATCGTAGCCGACCGCCTCCATGTGCCCCGACTGCTCCGCGCCGAGCAGATTGCCCGCTCCCCGGATCTCCAGATCCCGCATCGCGATGCGGATGCCGCTGCCCAGCGCCGTGAATTCGCGGATGGCGGACAGCCTTTTTTCGGCCACCTCCTTCAGCATCCTGTCCCGCCTGTACATGAGGAAGGCGTAAGCGGTCCGGTTGGTCCTTCCGACCCTGCCCCGCAGCTGGTACAGCTGGGACAGGCCCATTTTGTCGGCGTCGTGAATGATCATCGTGTTGACATTCGCGATATCGAGTCCCGTCTCGATGATGGTCGTCGTGACCAGCACGTCGATCCCGCCGTTGACGAAGTCGACCATGATCTGCTCGAGCTCCGCCTCCTTCATCTGCCCGTGCGCGAAGGAGACGGCCGCCTCCGGAACCAGGTCCGCGATCCGTCCTGCGACCTCCGCGATATCGTTCACCCGGTTGTACACATAGTAGACCTGCCCGCCCCGGGCGAGCTCGCGCGCAATCGCCTCGCGGATCATTTCCTCATTATATTCCATCACGTAGGTCTGAATGGGCACCCGGTCCTGGGGCGGCTCCTCCAGCACCGACATGTCGCGGATCCCGATGAGGCTCATGTGAAGCGTCCTCGGGATCGGCGTTGCGGTGAGGGTCAGCACGTCGACATTCTTCCTCAGCTGCTTGATCTTCTCCTTGTGGGCGACGCCGAACCGCTGCTCCTCATCGATGATGAGAAGGCCCAGGTCCTTCCACTTCACGTCCTTCGAGAGAAGCCGGTGCGTCCCGATCACGATGTCGACCATGCCGGACTTCAGATCCTTTATCGTCTTCGCCTGCTGCGCGGGCGTCCGGAAACGGCAGAGCATATCCACCCTGACCGGGAAATCCTTCATCCGCTGCGCGAACGTATTAAAATGCTGCTGCGCAAGGATGGTCGTCGGCACAAGATAGGCGACCTGCTTGTTCTCCTGCACGGCCTTGAAGGCCGCCCGGAGCGCGATCTCCGTCTTGCCGTAGCCCACGTCGCCGCAGATCAGGCGGTCCATGATCTTCCGGCTCTCCATATCCCGCTTGGTGTCGCTGATCGCGGCCAGCTGGTCCTCGGTCTCCTCGTAGGGGAACATTTCCTCGAATTCCCTCTGCCACTCGGTGTCGGGGCCGTACACAAAGCCGTTCTCCTCCCGGCGGGCGGCGTAAAGCGCGACGAGATCCTTCGCGATATTCCGCACCGCGGACCGGACCTTCGACCGCGTCCGGTTCCAGGTATCGCCGCCCAGCCGGTTGAGCTTGGGCTTCGCGCTCTCCGCGCCGGCGTATTTCATCAGCGCGTCAAGCTGGGTGGCCAGGATATAGAGGTTGCTGCCGCTGTACTCGATCTTGATATAGTCCCGCAGCGCGCCGTTCGACTCGATCTGCTCGATGCCGCGGTAGATGCCGACGCCGTGGTTCTCGTGTACGACATAGTCGCCGTATCTCAGCTCAGAGAAGCTCGTGATGCGGTTTTTCGCCGCCCTGCGCCGCTCCGCCTCCGCGCCCGGTGCCGTCCGGTCCTCTGTCCCGGAGCCGGTTCCCGCGCCGTCCGCGTCCGTCCCCGCCTTCGCGTCATCGCTTTTTTCGCCGAGCAGCTTCCCGTCGCTTCCGTACTGCGCCCGCCGCTTTTTGCGCCGGGCCTCCCGCTCCCCGAAGATGTCCGCCTCCGAGATGACCGCGAACCGGATCATCGGATACTCAAAGCCCCGGCTCGCGTACCCGCAGATGACCGCAATCTGTCCCTTCTCGAGCGGCGACTCCGTGTCCTCCGTAAAAAAGGCGGGAATTCCCTGCTCGTAAAGCCCGTCGGCCAGGCGCTTTGCCCGCGTGTGCGAGGCGCACACGATCACCGTCCTGTACTCGAGCCTGCGGTACTTTTTCAGGTCGGAGACGAGCATGTCAAAGCTGTTCCGGTAGCTGCCGACCGCCTGCACCGTGGTCCCCCAGGTCTCCGCAAGCGCCCAGCCCTCCCGCCGGATATCCAGCATGGAGAGCGAGACCGCGTACATTTTGCCAAGAGACGCCTGCAGCTGCCGGGCGCCGATGATCTCGGGGATCTCCGGTTTTTCACCTCCGGATCCGCTTTCGGAAGACGCCTCGTACATGCCGCCCGCGAGACGCATTTCTATGCTCTCCCGGAACTCGCTCTCCGTCGCCCCCGCCGCCTCCATAAGGCGGTTGGGCTCATCGAGAAAGACCTGTGTCTTCTCCGGCGCGAACCAGCTGAGGAAGGGGGCCGTCATCCCGGTGTGGTCATTGGCCGGGTAGACCTCGATCACTTCGATCTCCTCCACGGACCGCTGCGACTCCGCGTCAAAGAGGCGCATGGCGTCGATCTCGTCCCCGAAGAACTCGATGCGGACCGGGTTCGCCTCCGTCACGGGCCAGATATCCAGAATATCCCCGCGGAAGGCAAACTGCCCGGGCATCTCCGTCTCGCCGCACCGCTCGTAGCCGAGCAGGACGAGGGTCTTTTTGACCGTATCGAAGTCGTGCTCCTCCCCGATGGCGAAGGTCAGGCGCTCCGCCTCCATCACCGCCCGCTCCGTCACACAGTCCATGAGCGCGGCGACGGGAAGAACGACGGCCGCGGGCCCGGCGGCGCCGCTCTTATCCCCCGCCGCGTGCCCGATGAGCCGCCGCATCACGGCGAGCCGCTGCTGGTCGAGCAGATTGGAGGCCACGTCCGCCTGATAAAACAGGAGATCCTTGGCCGGATAGAGCATGGCGTCCGGGATGTACAGCCTCAGGTTCTCATAGAGATTCCTGGCTGCGAGATCATTTTCCGCCACCGCAAGAATCACGGGAACATCAAAAGAAAGCCCGTAGATCATCTGGGCTTTCTGCGCTTCCACACATCCCGTAAGAGACAGGATTCCGGTTGTTTTCCGCATCCGCTCTCTGATCTCCCCGTACTCGCGGAGACCGAAGAGCGGCGCGGTCAGAATTTTGTTATTCATGGCTGTTCATTATAGAGGGAATCTCCCGGCCTGTAAAGCGGCGCGCGCATGTTCGCGCATCCGGCGCCCGCATCAGGCCGCGGCGCTTTACGCGACCACATTGAAGAGGTTGCGGAGCGCGTTCACCACGTCGTCCGAGTCCGCCTTTATGAGGGCCGCCTCGTTGGTATTGGAGAGCTCCTCGAGTTCCCCCGTATTGCTGTAGTTGTAGGCGATCGAGTAGACGGGCACGCGCATGCCCTCCACAATCGGCGTCACCCGGTCGAGCTTATAGCCGACGTTCGTGTCCCCGTCGGTCAGGACGAAGAGCATGAGCTTCGCGTCCGGAACCTCGGCCGCCTTCTTCGTCAGCATGTCGAGCGCGACGAGAACCGCGTCGTAGGTCGCCGTGCTGCCGCTCGCCCGGAGCGACTTGACCTCTCCGGAAAAATAGGCCCTCTGCTTCGCGTCGAACTGCCCGATCGGCAGATTGACGGTGACATCGCTGCTGTAGCTGACAAGGCCGATGTAATTGTCGGACCCGATATAGGAGGAGGAACTGATGAGCGACTGCTTCAGGGAATTGAGCGGCAGGCCGTCCATGGATCCGGAAATATCCGCGACAAAGACCGCGATCACCGGCTTTCCGCCGTTCTTATTCTGCTTCCAGACCTTCTGGGCCGCCAGATAGCCGGCGCCGTCGAGGCCCGGATCCTCACCCGCATAGTCGTCGTGCAGGTTGAAGCCCCGCTCGTCCGCCAGCTTCTGGGACTTCTCATTTTTACAGTAATCGGCAAACATCTGCGCCGCCTCGCGCTCCTCGTCCGACACATAGTCGAAGGTGTAGACCGGATGATCGTGGCGGATGCCGGCCGGAATATAGACATATCCCTTCAGCTCCGGCGTGTTCACATAGGCCTGCTCCTCCATGACCATCGCGTTTATGATTCCCTTCGCCGCCTGATTCCGGAGCACGCCCGTCGTGTAGGCGACCGGGGGCGAGGACTTCTGGTACTCGAGGAGGCTGGCCTGCGCCGTGTCCGAAAGAGGCGCCTCGGCGTCAAAGGACTTCAGCATGGCGGTCAGGATATTGAGGCCCGTGCTGGAGGTGTAGGGATTCGTGTAGGCGAAGATGAGGTCGCCGCTGTTGGTCGCCTCGAGAACCGACTTCACGGTCGCCTCGCCGTACTTTTCCTTAAACGCGTCGTAGTCCTCCTTCTTGATCAGGATACCGGCCGTATTTCCCGCGATCCGGTCCGCCAGCGTGATCACGTTCACGCCGGACGCCGAAAGCATCTCTCCCCAGGCGTAGTTGCTGGGAGCGTAGACGACCGGCCTGTAGCCTCCCGATACCATGTAGGTCAGGGTCTCGCCGGAGGTGATCTTTCTCACCGAGACGCTGACGCTCTTCCCTCCGATCTGAAAGCCCTCCTTATTGAAATTCTTCGCGACAACATTCATCCAGTCGTCCGGGGCCTCCGATGACATCTCGGTCGCGGCCGCGATCTCGATATCAATCTCGCCGTTTCCCTTAACCGTAACGGGAAATGTGCTGATATCCGCCAGGGCGTCCGCCTCGGACACCTCTTCCGCGTAGATGTCCAGCTGGGGATTCTCCACCTCATTTACTGTCACCTGCTTCAGCAGGGCGGAAATCTCGGCCTGTGCCTCCTCATTGGTCAGCGGTTCCCGCTTGCCGCCCTCAAAGGACACGCCTCCTCCCCCGCACGCGGAGAGCGCGGATGCGGCGAGCACGGCCGCGGCTGTGACGGCAGCTGTCTTTCGGATCAATCGTCTCATGTTGTACCCTCCTTTGCCAAAGTCCGCAGATTATCCGTGTTCCGGACGGATGGATTTCAGAATTGTCTGCTTGTACATTTCCAGCGTCTCCGCCGTATCGCCCGAATCTCCCTGGCTGTTCAGGAATTCCGTCAGGGCGACGATGAGCTCCTGCGCCTTCTCCAGCTGCACCGCGTTGTCCCTCCGGCAGTTCTCCAGCTTTTCCGAAAGAATCGCGCGGTCCTCCGTCCAGTCCAGCACGTCGAGGTAATTCAGCACCTTTCTCACATTTCTGCAGAGATACTGTTCCACCTGATCCAGGATATCCTCCGTGTTTCCGAGCGCGTCCGCGCCGTTGTTCTTAAGAAGCCGGTTCAGCTTCTCCTGCAGGCGGTCCATCTGTGCCATCTCGTCGGCGATCTTCCGGATTCCGGGCGCGATCCCCGAAGGCGCGATCTCCGCGGCCTGCCGCATTCTGTTCTGAAGCTCCGCCGGATCCATCCGGCCGGAGACGGAAAGCGGCGACTCCTTCTGTCTGCGAAGCTCCTCCGCCCTGGCCGCCAGGGCCGCCTGCCGGCTTTCCTCCGCCTCGGTCACCCGTCTGCCGGCCTGCACGCGGCGGATATGAAGGACCGCCGCTGCCAGAAATGCGGCCGCGCCGCCCAGCGCAAGTCCCCCCGACACCGTGAGGGTTCCCCTGTAGGCGCGGATCCCCAGCTGCACAATCAGAGCGTCGCCCATGAGGCGGATGGCGAGATGCACCAGCAGCAGAACCGCGGCGGTCACCGCAGCTGCCGTCATTTTGTTTCCCGGTCTGCCCTTGTCCATTGATACACCTCCCGTTATGAATCCGCTTCGGATCCCGCCGCGGCCGCGAGCGCCGCCCTCAGTTTCTCCAGTTCGCCCTCTCTCCCGATCCGGTCCCCGGCGCGGGATGCCGTCTCCAGCTGTTCCAGAGCCTCCAGCACCTGCAGTACCTGCCTTCGCTCGAGGGTGAGGGCCGTCTGCCGGTGCGCCGCCGAGAGCTTCGCGGTCCGGTCCCGGCCCGCTGGATCACGTGCGGAGCGGTCCGCCTGATCCGCGGCGCGTCTCAGGCGCTCTTCGGCCATCCGCCCCGCCAGAATAAGGAGCCTGCACTCATCGGGACTTCGAATTCCGGCCGCCGCCTTAAGGAAGCGGCCTGCCTCCCGCATGGCCGATACGGCTTCGTCGCCGTCTCTTACCGCCGCCTCCGCGTCATACAGATACCGGCTTCTGCCATCCAGGTCTCCCATCTTCCTTCACCTCCCGGACTCAGCCTTCCCTTCCCGCCGGAAAAGAGATCATCTTACTCTATTAAAGTATACCTCCATCTGTCCCGCCGTTCAATCGTTCAGCATCTGTGGAAGCAAAAGGCGTAGAAGAGGCCGAAGAGGACGATCGGAAGCCACATCGTGCCGAACACGCCCAGCATGGCAGCCAGCACAAAGAGAAGCGGGCAGCCGATGAACAGACACACGCCGAAGAAGAATTTCGTCACGCGCCAGGTCGCTCTCAGCAGAAAGCGGATGAGTCCGAATGCCATCCAAAGAACAATGATTGTCATCAGCATATGCAAATCCTCCTTAATCAAAAATAATATTTATATAAAAAGAGACTCTTATCACGACTCGCCGGAGTCATGATAAAAGTCTCGCAATCTGCCTTGATACGGGTATCCTTCCGGGATACCGGCTGACGATTTCAAGCCTCTCTCCGGCTTCCGCCAAAGAGCTGTTTGCTACTCCCTTTTATCTGGATTGATCTGAATTATATCAGAAAAAGCCGGGAAAGCAACAGGCATTTTCCACAAAAAAATGTATGCGGATTTGTGCAGTTTGGGGAGGGTAATGGCACAGCGGACGGCTCTCACAAATTTCTGTTATCACCTCATCATGTTTTCAAATAGGCAGGAACCTTTCATAAGTGGTATCATATCCCTGCACCGCGATCCAAACAGGAGAAATGCCCCATGCCGGAAGAAGTCTTCAAAAACATTTTCAAAATTCCAGTTCCCCTTCCCGGGAACCCCCTGAAAGTCCTGAACAGCTATCTGATCCGCGGCGAGGAGCGGGATCTGCTCATCGACACCGGATTCAATATGCCGGAGTGCAGGGAGGCGCTGGAGCGCGGTCTCGATGAGCTGAAGGCAAAACGAGGCTCTCTCGATATCTATCTCACCCACCTGCACTCCGACCACAGCGGGCTCTCCCCGGAAATCGTCGGCGGGAAGGGCCGCATCTATCTTAGCCGTACGGATTACCGGTATCTGGAATCTTTTCTTGGCCGGTCCTCCTTTAAAGAGAGAAATGAGCGCTTCCTGAAAGAGGGATATCCGGAGGATGTGCTCCTCCGCTCCGACAGGCAGAACCCCGCCTACCGCCTCGCGGTCTCCCGTCTGGGCGAACCCTTTGTCCCCGTTCCCGATGATTTCCGCATCCGGGCCGGCGGATACGACTGGCAGATGATCCTCTGCCCGGGGCACACGCCGGGATCCGCCATGCTGTGGAACGAGGCGCACGGCATCATGTTCACGGGCGACCACGTTCTCTTTGACATCACGCCCAATATTACCGCCTGGCA
>CAYLHR010000048.1:0-12833 GCA_964383335.1 uncultured Lachnospiraceae bacterium | reverse complement strand
GGGAGCGGACCTCCTCGGACTCCCGGGTGGAGATGATCATGCCGGTGTAGGGCACGGCCAGCCGGATGCAGGCGGTGATCTTGGCGAAGGTGTCGTCGTCGATGGAGTTATCGAAGGCCGCCGGGTCGATGTCGTCGGCGTGCTTCACCCGGGGGACGCTGATGGTGTGAGGGCCCACCCCGTGGACGGCCTCCAGGTGCTCGGCGTGCATGATAAGCCCGGCGAACTCGTATTTATACCCCTCCAGGCCGAAGAGGACCCCCAGGCCCACGTCGTCGATGCCGCCCTCCATGGCGCGGTCCATGGCCTCGGTGTGGTAGGCGTAATCATGCTTCGGTCCCGTCGGATGCAGCTCCTCGTAGCCCTCCTTGTTGTAGGTCTCCTGGAAGAGGATATAGGTGCCGATGCCGGCCTCCTTCAGCTTCCGGTAGTTCTCGACCGTCGTCGCCGCGATGTTGACATTCACTCGGCGTATATCACCGTTCTTGTGATGCACGCTGTAAATGGTCTTGATGCAGTCAAGGATGTACTCGATGGGATTGTTGACCGGATCCTCGCCCGCCTCGATCGCGAGACGCTTGTGGCCCATATCCTGAAGCGCGATCACCTCGGCCCGGACCTCCTCCTGTGTGAGCTTCTTGCGGGCGATGTGCTTGTTCTTCAGGTGATACGGGCAGTAAAGACATCCGTTGATGCAGTAGTTGGAGAGGTAAAGAGGCGCGAAGATCACGATGCGGTTGCCGTAATAGGCGAGCTTGATTTCCTCCGCGATCTCGTACATTTTCTCGATTTTTTCGGGAATCTCACAGGCGAGAAGGACGGATGCCTCTCTGTGGGTGAGGCCCGTGCACACATATCCCTTGTCCTTCTTCACCGGGCGGGCCTTCTCGAGAATCTGATCGATAAGCTCGACGTTGTTTTTGTTGGCCTCGGCGTAGGCAAGGGTCTCACGGATTTCCTCATCATTGATGAATTCCTCCGCTTTCAGTGATTTGGGATCATAAATAGCCATGATTATATCTCCTTATATATCATTTTGTATCATAAACATTGATTGAATATTTGCGGACGCCCTGCATCCGGCGTCCGCCGCCCGCCCCTTAAACGGGAACCCGCTCCGCCGCGTCCCCGCGGTCGACGACGATCTCATAGCCGATCGACTCCATCCTGAGATCAAGACAGTGCCGGCACTGCGCCGATTCGTCTCCAGTGCAGATTTTGTTGTCGTAGAGCTCGTACTGCTTCCTCACGCTGACCGGCGAGAGGTTGGGCATCACCACATTGGCGCCCGCCAGAATGCCCATCTCGCGCCCCTTCGGGTGAATCGTCCCGAGCGCCGTCGTGGACGGAAGCAGGACTGCCGGGTGAATGAGCCTGATCAGGGAAAGAAGGAAGCATGTGAGTTCAACGGTGCCCCCCGGCCAATCGCGGAAGGGGGTGGCGTGATGCGGGACAAATGGCCCGATTCCGCACATTTCCGGTCTGAATTCCTCAATAAACTTCAGGTCGCGGGCGAGGTCCGCGTCCGTCTGGAACGGCGAGCCGACCATAAAGCCGCAGCCGACCTGATAGCCGGTTTCTCTCAGATCCCGCAGACACCGCATCCGGTTCTCATAGGACATTTCCGGCGGATGGAGCTTCGCGTAGTGCTCCGGATTCGCCGTCTCGTGCCGCAGCAGGTAGCGGTCGGTCCCCGCGCGGAAGAGCGCCCTGAAGCTCTCACGGGACCGCTCCCCCATCGACAGTGTGACCGCGCAGTCGGGGAAGCGCCGCTTCAGCTCCCGGACAATGCCGCACAGCACCTCGTCCGTATAGTGCGGATCCTCCCCGCCCTGCAGCACAAAGGTGCGGAAGCCGAGCGCATATCCCTCCGAGGCGCAGGAGTAAATGTCCTCCGGGGACAGGCGGTAGCGGACGACATCCCGGTTGCTCCGGCGGATGCCGCAGTAGAGGCAGTCGTTCCGGCAGATGTTGCTGATCTCGATGAGGCCGCGCGTGTAAACCTTATTGCCGTATATTTCCTTCCGGATCTTCACCGCCCGGTCCGCGGCGAGCTCCGCCGCCTCCGGATCGCGGTTCCTGATCAGCTCCTCATATTCCTCAGGCGTGAGCGAATGTTCCTCCGCGAGACGCTCGATGAGCGCCCGCTCCCGCGCGCTCACGTTCCCCCTCCCGCGATCACCGCGTGCAGATCGGGGAAGATTCTGAGGCTTCTCTCCAGGGTTCCCGTCATCTGTGCGATCGCCAGACCGTAATTGGTAAAGGGCACGCCCTGCGCCTCCGCGCGCTCCATCCGCTCCGTGACGGCGCGCTCCGTCAGCATGCAGCCGCCGCAGTGGATGACCACCCGGTAGGGCGTCAGATCATCGGGGAATTCCCGGCCGGAGCAGGTCTCGATGACGGGCTCGCCTCCGCACATTTGCCGCAGCCAGCGCGGAATTTTGACCGTTCCGATGTCGTTGCACTGCCGGTGGTGCGTGCAGCCCTCCGCCAGCAGGATCCGGTCCCCGTCTCCGATGCCTGCGATCGCGCTGACGCCCCTTACGGCGGTTTCCAGAAAGCCCTTGTACCGCGCCATGAGAATGGAAAATGAGGTGAGCGGAATATCACCCGGCACAATCCGGCTCACGACCCCGAAGGCCTGGCTGTCGGTGATCACCAGCGCCGGCGGATTCTTCAGGGCGTCCAGCGCCGTCCTCAGCTCCGTCTCCCGCACGACGACGGGAAGCGCCCCCCGCTCCATCAGATCCCTGACCGCCTGCTGCTGAGGCAGGATGAGGCGCCCTTTGGGCGCGGACTCGTCGATGGGGCAGACCAGGATCACGGCATCCCCGGGACATACGAGGTCGGCGGCCAGATGCCGCTCCTCCCCCTGCGGTACGATGGCGGCCAGCCGCTCCTTGAAGGCCTCGATCCCCTCACCTGTCACCGCGCTCACCGCGGCGCATCGATCCGGCTCCGGAAAGGAACCGGCAGACGGTCCGCCGGAGATGAGGTCGCTCTTATTGAGCGCGATGAGATAGGGAAGCCCCCGCTCCTTCATCAGCTGCAGAAGCTGCCCGTCCTCTGCGGTCATGCCGCGGGACGCGTCGACCACCAGAACCGCCATGTCGGATCTGCCCAGGATCTCGCGCGTCTTCTTCACGCGCATTTCGCCAAGATATCCCTCATCGTCGAAGCCGGGCGTGTCGATGATGACGACCGGCCCGAGGGGCAGAAGCTCCATCGCCTTGGTGACGGGATCGGTCGTCGTCCCCTTCACCTCCGAGACAATTGAGAGGGACTGTCCGGTCACGGCGTTCACGAGGCTGGATTTTCCGGCGTTCCGGCATCCGAAGAAGCCGATGTGAACCCGCTCCCCTGAGGGTACAGCATTCAAACTCATATCATATCCTTTCCCGCATAAGCGGCCGGACGGGCAGGCAGGACCTGCGGCTCCGGTCACACGGCACAAAAAATACCGCCGCATCCTCCCTAGAAGACGCGGCGATACGGCAGACTGATTCTGTTCCGCATCGCATCTTCCGCCTCAAGGTGTCCGCCGCCCAGGGCGCGGTCCGTTCGTCACGTTTCGGCGTCAGGAGGATGTGCTTTATTGAATTGTGCGCCGCTTCTTTTAAAGGAACCGCGGATCCCGCCCGCCATTGCTTATAAAAGAAGCCCTTCCGGCATCAGACGTTGGAAAATACGGCCTTTGCGTTTACGCCTTCAATCCGTCCGATCGCGCCCGTCAGCGCATTGATTTTATCATTCGGCGCGTCAACCGCGACGCAGATCAGATTGATCTTCTTTTCGCGGTAGGGAATCCCCATGCGTCCGATAATAAAATCACTGTAGCCGTGAAGCAGATCATTGAGTTCCCCGACCGCTTCCTGATTCTCAACGATGATACTGATGACAGCAACTCTGTTCTCCATATGTTGTCCTCCGTCGCTCTGATTCAGAAATGTGATCCGGCACTTCCCGGATGTTTCCGCTCATTATACAGAAGTCACTCCGAAAAAGCAACCGCTGCCGCCCGCGCGCGGCCCGACTCTGCCTGCGGTCACGCGAAGAGGCCGAAGGCCTTCAGGAAGACGAAGACAAGAAGCACCGGGCAGACGAAGCGGATCATCACGATATAGAGCTTCCGCCTCATGAATGTCACGCCTCCCAGCTCCACCTCATCCAGGATCTCTTTGGGCCCGAGCACCCATCCCACGAGGACACAGGTGAGGAAGGCCAGAATCGGCATGAGGACGTTGTTGCTCACATAGTCGAAGATATCCAGAATCTGCGCGACCGCGCCGTTCGGCAGCGTGAGCTCGAAATAGAAGACATTGTAGCCCAGCGCGACGACAATTCCGGTCAGCCACCCGTATACGGAGGAGATGACCGTCGCCTTCTTCCGGCTCCAGTGGAAGCGGTCAATGAGACCGGACACGATCGCCTCAAGAATAGACATGCAGCTCGTGAGAGCCGCGAAAAAGACCATGATGAAGAAGGCCGCGCCGAGAATCGTTCCCGTGATATGTCCCATGGAGTGGAATACCTTGGGCAGCGAGATGAACATGAGGCCGGGGCCCGCGTTCATGGATTCGGGACCCATGAAGGTGACGACGGCCGGGATGATCATAAGGCCGGCCAGAATCGCGATCGCGGTGTCAAAGATCTCGATCTGGTTGACGCACTTCAGCAGATTGGAGTCCTTCTTGAGATAGGATCCGTAAGCGATCATAATGCCCATCGCGACGCTGAGGCTGTAGAACAGCTGCCCCATCGCGTCCATGATGACGCCGAGAAGACGTCCGAAGGTCATGCCCGTAAAATCCGGAATCAGGTAGATCGCCATGCCCTGAAGACCGGTGCGGGTGACGCCGTCGGCGTCCGTGTAGCTGAGCGTGCAGCTGTACACCGCGATCACGATGACGAGGAGCACAAGGATCGGCATGAGAATCTTCGACAGCTTCTCTATGCCCTGCTCGACGCCCATGTAAATGATCGCGGCAGTCAGCAGATAGAATATCGTGTGGAAGATGATCGGCTGCCACTGGGCGGTGATAAAGCCGCTGAAGTAGCCGTCCTCCGCCGCGGAGGCGCCCTGTCCGGCGGCGAATACGGTCATGTACTTGACAACCCAGCCCCCGATCAGGCTGTAGTAGGGAAGAATGATCGCGGGTATGATGGTCGCGAGGATGCCGAGTCCGCCCCAGCCCTCCTTCAGTTTGCTGTAGGCGGTGAGCGGTCCCTGCGCCGTCTTGCGTCCGATCGCCACCTCCGTCAGCAGAAGCGCGAAGCCGAAGGTCAGCGCCAGAATGATATAGACGACAAGGAAGATGCCTCCGCCGTTTTTCGCCGCCAGATACGGGAATCTCCATATGTTTCCCAGGCCGACCGCGCTGCCCGCGGCCGCGAGAACGAAGCCGATCGAGCCGGAAAACGTGCTCCGCTGATCTTTTTTGTGATGTGAACCCTGCATGTAATCCCCTCTTTTCTGAAAATATATCCGCTGAATCACGGAAACTTCATAACAGTTTATCATCAGTTTTCCTCCGTGACAATGGGTATGTCCCATCCGGCCGCCTCTTTTCCGTCTCTTTCCGGCATCATTTCGGCCTCCGGTCACCCTGTTTTTCCGGAAAATGCCGCTCCGCTGACAGTTTTTGCGCACAGTCCGCAAATCTGTGCTATCATACGGAAAGCGAAATACGCATTCATGAACGGTGTTATACGCACGCATGAAAGGCGTCTTACGCATCAGTGAGGGAGGTAATACATGAATCAGGAACGGGAAAATTTTCAGTCGAGACTCGGCTTTATTCTCGTGAGCGCGGGATGCGCGATCGGAATCGGCAATGTCTGGAAGTTCCCCTATATCACGGGGGCCAACGGGGGCGGCATCTTCGTCCTCTTCTATCTTCTTTTCCTTATCATTATGGGAATTCCGGTCATGACCATGGAGCTGGCCGTGGGGCGGGCGAGCCGCCAGAGCGCGGTCAACGGCTACCGCAGACTGGAAAAGCCGGGCAGCCGCTGGCATATTCACGGTTGGTTCTGCGTCGCGGGCAATTATCTGCTCATGATGTACTACACGACCGTATCCGGCTGGATGCTGGGCTATTTTGTAAAATATCTCTCCGGAACCTTTGAGGGACTCGAGGGCGAGGCGATCGACCAGGTTTTCTTCAATATGCTGGCCAATCCCCTCGAGATGACCATCTTTATGGCAGTCACGGTCATCGCAGGCTTCTTTGTCACCTCGGGCGGCGTGAGAAACGGGGTGGAGAAGGTCACCAAGGTCATGATGCTCTGCCTTCTGGCCCTCATCGTCGTGCTGGCCGTCCACTCCCTGACCTTAAGCGGGGCCGCCGAGGGCGTCCGCTTCTATCTCCTGCCCGATTTCGCGAAGGCGGGCGAGGCGGGAATCGGAAACGTCATCGTGGCAGCCATGAATCAGGCCTTCTTTACGCTGAGTCTCGGCATCAGCGCCATTGAGATCTTCGGAAGCTATATGTCGAAGGAGCACTCGCTCACGCAGGAGAGCATTTACATCACGTCTCTCGACACCTTCGTGGCGCTGCTTTCGGGCCTCATCATTTTCCCGGCCTGCTTCAGCTATCAGGTGCAGCCGGACCAGGGACCGCCGCTTATCTTCATCACACTTCCCAGAGTCTTCGCGCACATGCCGCTCAGCCGCGTCTGGGGCACGCTGTTCTTCATCTTCATGACCTTCGCCAGCTTCTCCACCGTCACGGCGGTGTTCGAGAACATCATCGCGGCGACGGTCGATAATTTTCATATCGAAAGAAAGCGCGCGGTCATCCTCAACTGCGTCTTTATGCTCATCGCCTCGATGCCCTGCCTGCTGGGATATAATATCTTAAGCGGCGTGCACCTCATCGGGCCGAGGGATATTCTCGACAGCGAGGATTTCATCGTGAGCAATCTCCTGCTTCCGTCCGGCGCGCTCGTCTATCTTCTCTTCTGCGTGACAAAATGGGGATGGGGATTTGACAGCTATCTGGCCGAGGCGAACGAGGGAAAAGGCGTAAAAATGCCCCGCGCCCTGAAGCCCTGCTTCCAGTTCATCCTGCCGGTGCTCATTCTGATGATTCTGATAAGAGGTCTCATATAAAATGCAGTATCCCGGAGAACCTTCTCTCCGGGATGCGCTTTTCACGAAAGGATTATATGCTTCACCACCAGAAATCCGGACGCTCGACGGCGCGGGATATGACACATGGCCGCATCCTGCCGCAGCTCCTTCTGTTTTCACTTCCGCTTCTCTTCGGCAACATTTTCCAGCTTCTCTACAACACGGTGGACACGATGGTCGTCGGCCGTTTCGTGAGCACACAGGCGCTCGCGGCGGTCGGCTCGACGACCATGATCATCAACATCGTCGTCTTTTTCTTCAACGGGCTTTCCGTCGGCGCCGGCGTCGTCATCGGACAGAGCTACGGGGCGAAGCATCTCGAACGCCTGCACACGGCCGTCGAGACGACGATGGCGCTGACCTTCGCGGCCAGCATCTTCTTCACCGCGGCGGGCGTGCTGTCCGTCGAGGCCATGCTTCGCTTTATGTCAACTCCCGAGGATGTCTTCCGCGACGCCGTGTCCTATCTCAGGATCTACTTCGCCGGCATCTCGGGCCTTATGATCTACAATATGGGAAGCGGCATCTTAAGAGCGGTCGGCGACTCCACGAGGCCGCTCTATTTCCTGATCCTGACCAGCCTTCTCAATATCGCGCTTGACCTCTGGTTTGTCCTCGGCCTCGGCATGGGCATCGAGGGCGTCGCCTACGCGACCATCATCTCGCAGTTTCTCTCCGCGGCGCTCATTCTCGTCATCCTCACCCGGACGACGGATATCTACAGGCTGGTCTGGCGGGACCTGGCCTTTGAGCGCAGGACGCTCGGCCGGATTCTGACCGTCGGCATGCCCGCGGCCTTTCAGTCGACGCTCACGGCCTTCTCCAATGTATTTGTTCAATCCTATGTGAACGTCTTCGGCTCCGCCTGCATGGCGGGATGGAGCTGCTACAACAAGCTGGACGCCTTCATCTACCTCCCCATGCAGAGCATGGCGATCGCGGCCACGACCTTCGTGAGCCAGAATATCGGCGCCGGAAACGAAAAACGGGCAAAAAAAGGGACCGCATCCTCGGTCCTCTTCGCAGCCGTTCTCACATTTATCATCGTGCTGGTGCTCTTCTTTTTCGCCCCGGAGGCCACGTCCCTCTTCACCTCGGATTCCGAGGCGATCCGCTACTCGGTCCTCTTCATGCGGGTGAACAATTTCTTTCTCCTCGCGAACTGCGTCAATCACGTGCTGGCGGGGGCCCTCCGGGGCAGGGGCGACTCGAAGGCCCCCATGTATATCATGCTCTCGACCTTCGTCGTGAGCCGCCAGATCTACCTCTTTCTCGCGACGCGCTTTATCGCGAACACGCCGGTCGTGGTCGGCCTCGGCTATCCGGTCGGCTGGGTGCTCTGCTGCATCGCCGAGCTGACCTACTATTTTGTCCGCTACCAGAACCCCCTTAAAAGCCCTCGATCCGCCTCTGCTTCCTGAGCTCGTAGCGGCGCCTGCCGGACTCCCACTCGGCCCGCTCCTCATCGGTCACAAGCTCGAGCTGGGGTACCTCGAGCGGCGTCCCGTCCCGGTCGATCGAGACCATGACAAAATAGGCCTTGTTGATGCAGATGCGCATCTTGTCGTAGTCCTCGACATAGGCCCTGATGCAGATCTCCATGGAGGTCCGCCCGGTATAGGTCACCTGCCCCACGAGCACGACCATGTCGTCCTGGAAGGCCGGGTGCCGGAAGGACAGGTTGTCGACGGACGCGGTCGTGATCGTCGTCTCGCAGTGCCTGCGGGCGACGACGCCCGCTATCTCGTCCATCCACTGCATGAGATAGCCGCCGAACAGACGCCCGTAGGAGTTGATGTGCTGGGAGCGGATGATATAGACCTGCTCGGTTCTCGAGTCGCTGACCTTCTTTTTTCTCATCGTCACATCGGACATATCTGACTCCTCCCTTTCCGGCGGGCCGCTCATCCGAGCGGAACCTCCACCACCTCGGCCATCCTGGTAAGGCAGAGCTCAATCTGCGAGGAAATCTCCTTCATCATGCGCTCCGTGATCTCCTCATTCTTATCCTCCTCGAGATCCCGGTAGAAATTCGCCCGGATCTCGCTGCTGACGCTCTCCATGCGCGCCTCGACCGCCTTCCTGCGGACAAGCTTCCGCAGCACATTGGGAAGGTCCGCGCTGATAATGGCCTGCTCCATGCGGTTCTTTCCGAGGACAAGGACCACAAGAGACAGGATGGCCCCGGCCATGATCCCGGGCGCCCCGCTTGAGATCAGCGCGACCCCGCTGCCCCCGCAGAGAAGACCCACGAGTACGGAAACCAGCGTGTCGATGAGCCAGGTGATCTCCTCCACCGCGAACACGTCCTTCGCCTCGACCCGGATATCAAAATCCGTCACCTCGAGATAGGAGGTGAGCGAGAGCTGGCGGTAGGGAATATTGTGCCGCGCGCAGATGGGGACCGTATACTCCTCGAGGTCCACCGCCACGCACTTAAGCCAGTTTGTGATCGGCTTTACCAGGAGCTCATGAGCCTCCTCCGACTGCAGGTAGCGCCCGATCTCCGCCTCGAGAGCCTCATCCACCTCCGACAGGCGGCGGATCTCCCCGCTCTTCCACCGGTCGAACACCGGCATGGCCGCGTGCTCGAGCACAGGCTCGACGAGCGTCTCCACGGTATCGCGGTAGAGCTCCGCGATGTGCAACTGAACGAGATCCTCGACCTTTGTCGAGGAGACAAAGTCCGCCAGCTCCGCCTTGAACTCGCGCAGCTCCTCGTCGATCTTCCCGCACGCCGCAAGGCCCCGCGCGATCGTAAACTCGGGCTCCGTTCCCGTGATCACGACGGAATCCGGGAAGCTCTCCCGCACCCACTCCCTCACGGCCCGCATCCTGGAGACGCCGCCCGTGAGGAACACGAGCTCGGGCATCTCCCCCTCCACGCGGCTCCGCACCTCTTTCAGACTCTCGCAGAAGACCTCTTTAAAGGATCTGCCGCCCAGGATCTCCTTGCGGCCCTCCAGCAGGTCCTCCGCCCCGGCGCGGTCAATCGAGAGCTTCAGCCTGACCGGGATCGTGTGGCGGACCATGACGGACTCCGTGCACTCGTGCTCCGACCAGTAATCCTCATCCGCGAAATACTTCTCCTTCAGCCGTCTGGCCGCGAATTCGCAGTAGGTGCGCCAGGGCCGGCTCTCCTCGAATATTTTTCTGATCCGGGCCTCCGCCTTCGACGCACTGAGGGCGCTCTCGAGCAGGATTTCATCCAGAAGTCCGCCCCCGAGGGCCACCTCGCCCGCTGTTTTCAGCTCCACCTCGCGGCCGTTTTCGATATAGGCGAAGTCCGTCGTCGAGGAGCCGATGTCCACGACGAGAACCGGCTTCGACAAAATGTCATATCCGACCTGCAGGTGCTTCGACTGACAGGCCGCCACCAGTGCGGCCCTCGACTCCGATATGATCCTGGCGGGCGGATAGCCGATTTCCTCGAAAATGGACCGGTACTCCTCCCTGGCCGCCTTGTCCCAGCCCGCCGGACAGCCGATATAGAAGCAGCAGTCCTCATTTTTGATCAGCGAACCGGAGCCGTACAGCTCCCCGAGGATTCCGGCCGCAAACCGCCGGATATCTCTGTGGCTGTCCGGATCCGTCAGAAAGCGGCTCTTGAAGCGGACCTTCCGCTCCGCCGCCCTCGGCGTATAGCAGGAGCTCTCTCCCACAAGAATCTCACCGCTTTGCAGCATGGCGTAGGCGGTGATGACGCTCTTCGCGCCCCGGATCTCGATCATCTCCGGCTGCTCCGCCGACGTCTTTTCAAGACAGGATACGGCGCTCTCGGCGTCTCCCAGGTCAAATCCGAAATATCTGTCCATACGCGGCCCTCTTTATACCCCTCCGGCGGCAAGCCCCTTCACGAGCAGCCTTCCCCCGCTTACAAGCGCGGGCCGCATCGTTCCGGGCGTGTCGGACGGAAGCAGTTCAAACCATTCCTCGTGCTCCGGAGTGTACTCCACCATCTCCACGCCCCTGTTGTGGAGGAAGTAGCTCACATCTCCGATTTTTTCCTTCGCGTAGTCGGCGTCATCGCTGCCGGCGGCCTCGATGAGCCCCGAGAAGAGCTCGAGCTCCTCCATGGGAAGAGGGGTCTTCTCCTCAAGAAGCAGGCGCTTCTTCTCCGCCTTCTCCTCCTGCTCCGCAAGTCCCAGCTGCCGGTCCATGGTGATGACGGAGGCCTGAAGCGCGCGGTAGAGCTTGTCGGGATCGGGCTTTACGACCGCCTTCTGTGCCACGGACGGAAGCGCCGCGCGCTCCTTCGCCCGGAGCAGGAAGGCGCCGCCGATGAAGAAAAGGAGCGCGCCGCCGCCGAGAAGACCGAGCGGAAGCTCCCAGACGCCGTCAGCCGTCGAACCCGGCACCGCGTTCATGAAAAGAACGATGCCGGCCGCCGAGGCGACAAGGCCGAGGAGTGCGATGAGAACGCCCGCCGCGCGCACCCGCCCCTTCTTTTTCGGAGAGGCGGTCACGTCCGCCGGCAACTCCTTCTCCCATACCTCCGGTTCCCCGGCCGTATCCGCGAAGGCGCAGGCAGCCTTGGCAATCTCCGCAAAATGCGCCGCCTCCTTCTTCAGTCTCTCACTCTCGCAGTCCTCCGCGAAGCGGTAAAGAAGCCTGTCAAATGCCCTGCCCGCCGCGATCTGCGCCTCCTCCGCCGAGGAAGCCTTAAGGAGCTCGGCCTTGATGCCGCCCCGCTCATTTTCAAGAATATCCGTCAGACTGGTCATATTTTCCCCACTCCAAATGAAACTGTTATTTCAGGACTCCCGTAAATGCCAGAACCGCCTCCAGGACGCCTCCTCCGATCGCGGACGCCTTGTCCGAGACCGTCGTGTAATCCGCCTTCCTCCCGCGGGGATCCACGTCACCGGACTTCATCCCCTTGTGCACGCGGATTCCGTCCTGCAGCATCCCGCGGATCATGCCGTCAATTTCGGTATACACGGGAACGCCGTCCACGTCCGCCACCTGATCGCCCTTTCTGACCAGGTCGCCGAAGGTCTTGTGCGGGTGGAAGATCCCGTCCTTCGAGGCGCGGAGCACGCGCTGGGTGGTGAAGCCCCCGACATTTCCCGGAATACCGGTATTGGGAATGGCGCTTCCCTCCGTGATCACGCGGCCCAGCGTATGTCCCCTCTTCGTCTCAATGACCGCGTGGCAGTCGACGCCCGCCGTAAAGCCCGGCCCCACGCCGATCACGCAGGGCGCGTCATCCATCCGCGTGCCGGTGTTCACCTTCGCGATCACCGCGTCCACGACCGCCGCCGGATGGAGATTCCGCGGAATGGGACTTTCCGGATCGGGAATCACCGGTATGTGTCCCTCAAGGAGAATGCGCTTCACATCTTCCTCCGTCTCCGCCCGCTCCGCCCGGACACCCTCCACCTCACATGTGCCCAGCCGGATCGCCTCGGAAAAGCTGACCGACCGGCGCACGGCCGTCGGCTCAGGCAGATCCGTCATGACGATCTGAATGTGTGCGCGAAAAAGCCGGAGTCCTATCCCGCTCGCGAGATCTCCGGCGCCCTTTATCCATACAAGCATGCAGCTCCCTCCTGCTGTGCCCATTTTACTTGAATCATGGCACTGTTTTGTTATTCTACCATATATTTTCACTTCTGTCACAAAAGGTGAGTCAGTGGGGACGGTTCTTTTTGACTCATTGCGTCCCGGACGCAACGAGTCAAAAAGAACCGTCCCC
>CAYLHR010000047.1:0-13290 GCA_964383335.1 uncultured Lachnospiraceae bacterium | reverse complement strand
GGCCCATCGCCAGGCTGAGGAAGAAGCCCGCCGCCAGGCCGAGGAAGAAGCCAACAGAACGCAGAGCGTCAGCGGAACCGTGACATCCGTCAGCGGAAGCTCCGTGAAGATCAGCTGCGAGCTCGGAAATATCACCGTTAAGATCGGTTCTGCCGATGTAGACGTCCAGGATTCGATTGAAAAGGGCGACAGCGTAACAGTGGTGATCAAGGGCATGCCCGGCGGAAGCACATACAATGCGGTTCAGTTCACGGATCACACCTCTCACTGAGCGGACTGAGACGATGATATGGATGGTTCTGAAGAGATGGATGACTGATGGAGAACCGGAAAGTTAATGATGTAAGAGAACCATACAGGAGAATCGGATAAGAAGATCTGTTAAGAAAGATAAGAGGATCTGTAAAGAAGATAAGAAGATCTGATAAGAAAGATAAGAAGTAATCAGGAGAAAAAACCGCCGGAATCGGGAACGATTCCGGCGGCTGTATGTGTGCGGAGACCGCAGCCTTAAACCGGGCGGCTGCCTGAAGGAGGCGCGGCCGTTATTTTCATCATCAGCAGTCCGGCTTGTAGATGTATCTGCCGCGGTTCACATCCTTAAGGGCCTGCGTCATCTGCTCGACGCTGGTCTTTCTCGGGAATGTGGGGATGCCGCCGTCCTTGCCGAACGCGCCGAACTGGGCGTCGATGATGGCCTGGATCTCCTCGTCGCCGCATTTTTCGGCGGTGCCGTATTTCTTTACCCACTCGTCCATGGTCAGATTGTCCAGAATGTTGATATCGTAGTTGAGCTTCATGAGCTTCTTTACAAAGTCATCAATCCTGAAATCCTTAAATTTGACGGCCTCAAGGGGATACATCGCGTTGTGGACTTCCCAGAACTTCTCCTTCGCGTTCTCGCCGTTCCACTCCACGAACCAGGGGAGAAGGATGGCGCAGGAGTCGCCGTGGGAGATGTGCAGAATTTCCGTGATCGGATGATTGCAACCGTGCACCTGGCAGGGGAATGCGCCGTTCCAGGAAAATCCGGCAAACATACATCCTTTGCTGATGAGGTCAGCCGCCTTTGGGTCGGAGGGGTTTCTCACGTACTCGACGACTGCGGGACCCATCAGTCTGACCGCTTCCAGTCCGGCGGCCGCGGAGAAGGGCGTCGCCGCGCGGCTCACATAGGATTCAATGGCCTGTACCAGGGCGTCCATCACGGTCGCGGCCGCGACGTGGGAGGGCAGGCTGGCCAGAAGATCCGGGTCACAGATCGCGAAATCCGGGAGGATGCAGTCGTGTGTCAGCACCATCTTGTGGCCGTTCGGCTCGGTGATGACCGCGTTCCGGATGACCTCGGATCCGGTGCCGCAGGTGGTCGGAACGGCGATAATCGGGTAGGTCTTCCAGGGCAGCGGATAGATGGGATTGACCGTCCGGAAGAGGTCCTCCACCTCTTTGACCGTGTAATTTGATTCGCCTATGGCGGCGATGCCCTTCGCGCTGTCCATGGTGGAACCTCCGCCGACGGCGATCATGGCATCCGCCTTCATCTCGCGGTACATGGGAAGACCGATTCCCTCGACGTCGACCTGAAGCGGATTCGGCTTGATCTCCGAGAAGATCTTATATTCAATGCCGGTCTGTTCCAGAATGCGGATCAGCTCGTCCGCCGAACCGAATTTAAGGACGCCCGGATCAATCACAAGGAGAATTTTCTTCCATCCCATGTTGTCGCAGATCTCGGGGATCTTGGAAATGCAGCCGGCCCCCTGATAGATGTACTGCTTCTGACCCATAACCATATATTTATCTAATTTTCTTGGCATAATGTGACCTCCTTATCGTGATTTAGGATGATTCATACAGATACTGTGAAGACTCCGGATCCCGCTGCGTATGCTGCGTCACACAGGTCAGCTTTTCTGCAGCTCGACTTCGTGCGACAGACGGGTCAGCAGGAGGATGGAGATGATTCCGATGACCGGGGCCAGCACGTAGTACATGTTCATGCGATCTCCCGCGATCGCCGCGATGACATAGGACGGAATCAGAACGGCGCCCGCCAGCTCAAAGGTGGCGATGGTGCCGCCGGCCGTCCCCGCCAGCCTGGTTCCGATCTGCTTCAGCTTGACCGGCATGGAGAGATACAGGGGAACGACCCCGCCTCCCGTGTATCCGGCCAGGAAGAGAAGCAGCACAAGAAGGACGGCTGACCTGGCGAACGTGATCGAGAAAATGCTGAGCACCGACACGGCCGTCATTCCGATCAGCACCTTCTTCAGATTGCCGACTCTGGCGGCGATCAGGGGGGATGTGAAATTGCCGACGCACTGCCCGAGCGAAACGACTGCCGCAATCTTTCCCGCCGTCACGGCCGAAAAGCCCTTATACTGAAGAACCTGCGGACAGAAGGTGCTCACGCTCATGAAACAGCCGTAGGAGCAGAGAAGCGCGATTCCGGCGACAATGATATCTCTCGTCCGGAAGACCGTTTAATATTACTGACAACAGAATCCGCTGCCTGGCTGCTGCGGGAGGACTTATCCGCGTTGCTTCTGTAGAAGAAAAGCCACAGAAGAACGGCTGCCGTCGAGATGACGGCCGATATGACGTAGCCTGTTTTTACGGAGGGAAGCATGGCTGTGGTATAGATTGCGCACGCGTTCCCGAGCGAGGACATCCCCATGTGGATTCCCATGACCGTGCTGATTTTGGAGGGGTCAAACCACTCCCCGTAGAGCTTGGCGTTTGATGTGTTTAAAAATGTCGCCGCAAATCCGGGAACCATCATGCAGAGATAGAGGACGGCGAAGTTGGTGGTGAAAACCCGCCCCCAGATGCCGCACGAGGCGACGATGAGAGACACCAGGACGACCTTCCGGGCGCCGAACCTGTCGATGATGATTCCGCAGATGAGGCTGATAAATATGGCCGGGGCCATGGGAGCTGTAAATAAAGTTGAGTACTGAACCTGATTCAGATTGTACATGGCCTTGATCTGCTCGGAGACCGGAGTCATCATGAACTGAAAATAGATATTGCTGATGCCGCATACAATCAGGGTGATCATGATCAGATATTTATAATTGCTGCTTTTCATATCCGGTCTCCTGTGGTTACAGATTCTGGAACAGCACTGACGGCAGCCAGGTCACGATGGCCGGGAAGAAAATGAGCAGCATACACATGATGAGGAACGTGAAGAAATACGGCCATGAACATGAAAACGCGTTTGCGATGGTCAGATCTTCGTCGCGGCAGGCATTTTTCAGCATGAACACCGAGACACCGACCGGGGGCGTGATGCCTCCGAGGCAGATGAGAAGGGTGATCACGACGCCGAACCATAAGGGGCTGTATCCGAGAATCGTCACGATGATCGGATAGAAAATGGGCACCGTCATGACAACGACGGAGACCAGATCCACAAACATGCCGAGAATGAAGAACATAATGATGATGCAGATCGCGAGAACCTGATGTGACATGCCTCCCGCCAGCAGATTCTGGCAGACACCTCCGACGAAGGTCGGAATGGTGGAGAGGTTGACAAATTTACTGAATACGGAAGCGAACGAGATCAGCGTGAGGACCATGCACTGAAGCTTTGCCGCCTCGATGCAGGAGTCAAACAGCTTCTTGAAGGAAAACTGCTTTTTCCAGATCGTTACGATGGTCATGCCGAGCGCGCCGACGGCACCGGCCTCGGAGGGTGTAAATAAACCGACGAACATGCCGCCCATGGAGAACAGGAAGACAAAAAGAACCTGAAATAGGGAACCGTTCTTCACGGCCGCCCTGCGCTCTTCCTTTGTTGCCTTCTCGACCTTCGGGGCTTTTTCCGGGTGAAGACCGAGATAGAGGTAGATGGCGACGCAGTTCATGAGGCAGAGGAGGATGCCGGGGATCACGCCGGAAATAAACATCTTTCCGACGGAGGTATTGGTCGCGAGACAGTAGATGATGAAGGTTCCTGACGGGGGAATGATCGTGGAGAGCTGAGCACCGGACGCGATGGCCGCTCCCGCAAATCCCGCGTCATATCCCTTTTTCTTCATCGGGGGATACGCGATGGCGCTGAAGGCCCCGATTGTCGCCGGCGGGGAACCGCAGATCGCGCCGAAAGCCGCACAGGCGAGCTGTGTCGCCATGGCCAGGCCGCCGCGGAGATGTCCGATAAATTTTTCGGCGACATCGAACAGCTCCGCTCCGACGCCTGTGTAGTTTGCGAGAAAGCCCATGACACCGAACATGGCGCCCACCGTCATGGAATAGGAGGTAAAGTTTGTCGTCAGCTCGGAGACAATGATCTGTCTTGCCACCGAGAAATCCTTGAGGATCAGGCATCCGAACGAACCGACAAGAAGCATGCTGAAGGGGATCGGAACGCCCAGACACATGATAATGATAAATACGAGAAGGCCTATAAAGCCGATTTGCAGAGGACTCATGCCGGACCTCCTTTCGTCTCAGCTGCCTTTTTCTCTTCACTGAGCGCCTTCAGATAGAGAAAAAGCTTGATGATGGTTACGACGGCGAGCGCGCCGAAGGAGATGGTCATATAGGTCTCGATCATCCACCAGGGGACATGGAGCGCCGTCGTGAGCTTGCCGTTCTGATACTGGACAATGGCGTCGCCCCCGATGAACGTGGTCAGGGCGCAGAAGCCGATACCGCTGATCAGCGCGACGATACACTTGGCCTTTTTCTGATTCCTCGGGCTCAGTTTGTCGACAAGGAGGCTCATGATGATATTCCCGTCTGTCCACTCCTGATACGCGAGGGCGGTACAGGCGATGAAAAATGCGAAGAAACCGATGATTTCCGTGCATCCCGGAATCGGTGCCCTGAAGAAGCGCCGCGTCACAATATTGATCAGCATGATAGAAGCCATCACCAGAATCGCGCACGCGCTGATTTTTATCGTGACATCCATAATTTTATCGATTGTTCTTTTTAATTTGCAGTCGTACATATGCCTCACCTTCTTAACAACAGTGCATACCTGATTCTGACATGGCAGGTGTGTCCGGAGGCGGAGGCTGTGTATCAGCCCGGCGGACGGATACACAGCCCCCGGCATATGCTTATTCGCGCCACCTCAGATAACCTTCCATACTCTGCGGGTATTCCTTGTTGTATTTGTCAAGGACGCTGCGGTAATACGCGAGAGCTTCCGTGCCGGGCTGTCCCTTCGCGTCAAGCTCGGCCGCGTACTGATCCGGGATGTCCTTTACAAGCTCAAGGAGCTCCGCCTCAAGCTCGGGGCTCAGGCTTTCCAGATGCTTCACTTCCTTGCAGTACTTCTGGCTCATGACGTCATTTCCGAGCGTGAAGTCCTCAAGATAGAGGCCGACATACTCGAACTGCACTTCCTTCCACAGCTCCATGAACAGCTTCTGCTGGGACTCGGGCATTCTTTCGAAGACGTCGCGGTTGATGACAATGGCGTTGGCCTGGCCGAGCAGATGGCAGACATAGGCGTAATCCAGGATTTCCTGAACGCCCATATTTCCGAAGACACCGATCGTGCCGCAGTAGGCATCCATGAGGCCGTTGCGCAGCGCTTCATAAATATCGGAGTATTCCATCGTGTTCTGGACCATTCCCCACTTCTCGAGACCGTCCGCGAAGGAGGTCGCGCCGATGCAGTTGAGTCCCTTGAAATCATCCAGTGTCTCAAGCTTGTGATTGGTCGCGAAGCCCTGCGGGGCAAGTCCGAGAACGGTCAGCGGAACGACATCCTTCCACTCGTCGGTGTTCTCCGCGCACCACTGGTAGTAGTCATACATGGCTGCCGCGGACGCCTTTCCTGATTCGTAATAGAAGCCCATCTTGTCGCAGAGAAGAGCGCAGTCAAACAGGCCGACGCACATGGATGTGGTAAAGAAGCCCATGTCGCACACGTCATTTACGATGCCCTCGTACATACCGGCCGAATTCAGCATGGAACTGGAATAATAACCGGTGATGGTGACGAGACCGTCCATCCGCTCATTGCACTTTTCGACAAAGCGCGTCAGCTGCTCAGTGCTGGGATGAGCCTCCGGAAGGTTCGAGGCATATGTCAGATCCATTCTGACCCAGTCGGAGTGGTCCTCCGCCTCGGCCGCATCTGCTGCGGGTTCCTCTGCCGCGGATGCGGCCTCCTCAGCCGCCGGTTCCGCGGCTTCCGAAGCGGCTTCCTCAGCCGCCGGCTCCGCAGCTTCCGAAGCGGCTTCCGCCGTGCTCTCCGCGACAGCCTCAGGGGCGGCAGCGGAATCAGCCTGTCCCGAGCTGCTGCCGCAGCCGGCGACGGAGCCGATTACCATGATTGATACAGTCAGCCAGGAAATATATTTTCTCAGTTTTTTCATTTTCGTACTCCTTCTTATGAGATAAGGTAATGTTGTTGATTACAGTAAAGCTGATCAAAAATAAATCGGTGTTTACAGTTGTTCTTTGCTGTCTGCAAATATGCCTTACGGTTGTCTAAGAAGGTTTGGGAATGTCTCTTCCGGCCCGCCGGATCAGCCCCGGGTTGAGAGCGTGAGGCATTGCCCGGTGGTGATCAGGTCCTCCTGCAGGAAGAACAGGACCATTTTGGCGATGTCGACCGGCTTTGTCACTTCTCCGGAGGGATTCATTTTTGCGCACATCTCATATTCCTCGGGTGTGACCTCCTTAAGGGGCGTATCGACAAATCCCTCGGCGATGGCGTTTACGGTGATGCCGTCCATGGCGTATTTGATGCCGTAGGACTTGGTCTGCATGATGGCAGCCGCCTTGGATGCGCAGTAGCCCGGCGTGCTGTATGTCCCGGAGATGCCGCAGATGGATGTGTTGTTGACGATCCGTCCGAAGCGGTTTTCCTTCATATAGGGGATGACCGCGTTGTTCATGTGGTAGTGGCCCAGGGCATGAGTATAGAAAAAGTTCATATAATCCTCGTCTCCGAGCTTTTCAAAATAGTCGTCCCAGAGAGAAGTTCCCGGTTCCATCTGCGTCTCGATTCCCGCGTTGTTGAAAAGAAGATGAATGGTCCCGAATCTGTCGGCGACCTCAGCGACGGCTGCTTTGACCGAGGCCTCGTCACGCACGTCCACGGAACAGCAGAGTACGTCCTTCGTATATTCCTCGATCTTCTGCTTTGTGTCGGCCAGTTTTTCGGCCCGCCGTCCGAAAATGGCGACCTTCGCGCCCGCTTTCGCGAGCTCGATGGCGGTCGCGGCTCCGATTCCGGTTCCGGCTCCGGTGATGATGGCGACCTTGTTCTTTAAACCGTATTCTTTGTAGTACTCCATATTTTTCTCCTGTTTGGTGTTTCAAAAATGTCAGGCGAAGTCGAAGAGCGTGGACCCGTCCAGCGTATACGCGGCCGCGGGCCGGAAATCCGGCGGCTCAAGAGGTATGCGCCCGGGATCTGTCCCCTGCAGGCTGCCCTCAAGATGCGCTTTGGCGCACGCCAGCTCCTGCAGAATAAACTCCCTGCCGATCTGATAATCGTGATGGGATCCGTAGATCACATCGAAATCGCCAAAGAAGCGGTCCCGGAGCTTTTCCAGACTGAAAATAAGAGCCCGGAGATTCCTGAACTCACCGAATATGAATACAGACGGAAGAATCGTGTCGCCCGCAACCAGAATCCGCTCTTCTCTGTTCAGGAGCGCGATGCTGCCGCAGGTGTGGCCGGGCAGATGTATGACTTCAAATTTCCTTGAGCCCAGATCGATGATTTCCCCCTCTTCGATTCCGACCGGGACGGCCGCATGTTCCGGCGCCTTCAGCGCGTAATAGGAGAACTCCGACGGATGCATGAAGACGGAATCAAATTGATGATTGCAGCCGATGTGGTCGGCATCCGCGTGTGTGTTGACAACCAGAAGAGGCAGCGGATCGCTCAGAGTATCGACGACCTTTTTCAGATCCCCTTTTCCCTCGGTCGTATCGACAAGCATAGCTCTCTCCTTGCCGAGAAATAAAAAGGCTCTTGAAATATCGCCCTCGATGCGCCATGTTGTGCTGTTGATCTGCAGAACTTCATACTGATCGATTTTCATAATTTCATTTCCTTTCGGAGGGTTCTTAAGGAAGTGCGGCCTCGCGCAGCACTCCCTTAAGAAAAATTCCGCAAATCGGCGATTTATTTCGTGCCTTCCAGAATTGCTCCGTTTTTCCTTAAGATATCCTGCACCTCGGAAACATCCTCCTCCAGTTCGCGCGGAGTCTTTCCGGTGCGCACGCAGACGGCGGCGGCAATACCGGCTGCCTGACCCCAGATGATATTGTCCGGAAGCAGATCTCTCTTGAAATCTTCCGTGACGGATACCAGCTTGCCCGTCATCAGCATGCCCTCGACGCCCTTGGGGACAAAGGCCCTGTAGGGAATATCGTATGAGCCGCCGTCCGTTGGCTGATAGCGGACGCGGGTGGGATCCAGATTCATGGCCTTTCCGGGCGTTGACGCCGAGTGGAAGGGACCTCCGGATACCGCGGACATGGCGCATTTTGCCATGACATCCGGGAACTTCGCGTTTCTCGTCACGTCCTCCGGCTGAATCTGATAATCGCCGACCGTGTGACGGCCTTCTCTTGTGCGCATGCCTACTGTCATGCGTGTGAGGTAGGCGTTCTCGAAGCCGGGGAGATACTTTTTGATCGCGGGAATGGCGATGACGACCTGGCGCCTGGTCTCCATCTCACCGTTTGAGTATTCCGTGACATCGGTGGTGTCGCAGTCAACGGCCTGGGCCGTGTGCTGGAAGACCGGCTGGATCACGCCGCCCTGACGGTAGGTGAAGAAATGTCCGAGATCGCCGTACGGGTGCATGTCCCCGTTCGCCAGAGCCTGCTGCGTGAGGTCGTCGTAGTCGATCTGATCGATCACGCCGTCTCTCACGAGATCCAGGATGGATTCGCATTTCGCGAGGGCTGTGGTTCTCGTCTCCACATACTTCTGGTTCTTGGGATCATTCTTGTCGATATGCGCGGGAATAATCTGGTCCGGATGCTCCTTAAAGTATTTGGTGGTTTCCGCCCAGTTCACGCCGTCCATATGGAAAGTGATGGACGGCGGATCAAGCTCCTCCTCCTCGCGGTCGATCTGGGAGTAGGGGACGCCCGCCCTGGCGATGATATCTCCCTCGCCGGTCGCCTCGATGATCACCTTGCCCATGACGGCCATGCGGCCCGAGGTGTTCTCGACGATGACGCCCTGAACGGTATCGCCTTCCTTGAGAACGTCCACCGCCAGCGTGTGGAGCATGAGCTCGACGCCCGCAGTCCGCGCCTTTTCAAAGAGCAGCAGGCCGCCCCAGTCGATATCGATAAAGGCCGGGGAGTCCATCCTTCTGTATTCGGGCTTCGGCAGATCCATGGCGCAGTCCATGGCCTTCAGATCGTTGTAAAGCTCCATCGTGAAGCCGCCGATAATCTGCTCGCCCGCATTGTTGTAGAGGTGATCGAAGGCCCAGCCGGGCGGTCCGACCATGTTGAGCATGCCGCCGATTCCGCCGAGCGTCTCGATCAGAATGGTCTTTGCTCCTTCGCGGGCGGCGGCGATCGCTGCCGCCGACCCAGACGCGCCGCCGCCGATCACGACGATATCATAATATCCATAGATTCTCATTCTTTCCTCCTTTCGCTGCAATGGGACAGGAAATTTTCGCTGCGGTGAACGTGTCCGGGATTATTTGCGTCTGAAGTCCTCGATCGATTTTGCGATGGTGCCGTCCGGAAGACGGAGCGCCTCCACACATCCCTCGGAATGAAGGGCCCAGGGGAGAATAATGCCGTCATGTCCGCCGCGGCCGCCGATGGTGACAACCTCGACATCCTTGGGCGTACGGGTTACGGGAAGCGGATGGCGTGTATCCCACTCCTTCGGTCTCACGGGCATAAGTCCTCTGCCGTTGACCATGGCGTTGTCGTGATAAACATACTGATGAATATGCTCCTGGATCATTTCCTTGGTATAACCATCCTTCTTCAGCATGATGGCGTGATCCGGGACGAGGCACATGACAAGCGGGCCGGGCATATAGGCGTTGTTGGAGCCGAGGGTTGAGCAGCAGTCCGTCAGCGTATCGAGGAGGTCGTGGCCGTTCAGGCTGAGGAAGTCGATGACGTCGTGCTGGGGCTCCGCCTTCATCAGATAGACCGTCGTGGTCTCGGAATCATAGTGGTCCTCGTTGATCATGTTCCACTGCGCCAGATCCGGCTCCTCGGCGAAGCAGTAGGTGAATTCCGCCTGGGAGGCAATGCAGTCGAGGTCGCAGACGCCCGGAATGGAACGAAGGACGTTCATGATGACCAGATTGATCGCGCGTCCGATGGTCGCGTTCTCCGGCCAGCCGGGGCCGAGGCAGCCCTGTTTGCCGGAAATGCCGATTTCCTGGGCGATGGGGCCGGACACAATGCACATATTTCCGCCGGGGTGAGAGGTCGTGACGGACTGATTGAAGTTATAGAGGGGGCTGTTCAGCGCCTTGAAGGCAGCGACCAGAACCGGCATGGCGTGGGGCTTGCATCCCGCCATGACAGCCGCGATGGCGACGTCCCTGACCGTGATTTCCCGTCCGGAGGGGCCGGAGGGATCAACAAGCTTCAGGTCCTCATCCCACGGGCAGTACTCGAGCATGGCCTCGTAGCGGCGCCTTGTCGGGGGAACGAAGGGAAGGCCGTCGGAAATGTGCTCGGCGTTGAAGTAATCCATGATCTCCTCGAGATAGGCGCCGGGCTCGGCCGAGGTCTCCTCGCAGAAATCCGGGACGAAGGGGAGGAAGCCGTCCTTGGCTGGCGCTACCTTGTCCATCTTGAGATCAATGTGGGCGAGCTCCTCCAGCTCCTCGCCATTGGTCGTCAGAGCCTTAAGGACGTAGTCCCACTTGAGATCCGTCTCCGCTCTCACTTCTTCTACAGTGGAGGCCTGCATGATATCGACGGATGCCATGCAGAGGTGGCCTGCGCGGTAGACGCCCACGCCCTGCGTGATGCCCGTTCCGGGAGGCGCCGTCATATAGACGGTCGGAACTCCTTCATTTTCAAAAGCAATCGAAAGAACCGTGGTGGAGGAGGAGGTTCCCATATCGCCGAAAGCGGTGATCACCGCGACCGGCTTATATTCCTCGACGAGTCTGTGGGCGAGCTCGCCGAGCTTCTCCGCGTTTTTGCCCCTGACGGTTTCGGTGTATTCGAACCAGTTGCTCTCGTCGCAGCCGATTTCTCTCAGATGATCTTTCAGGGTATCGAAAACTGTGTAATAATTACAGAAACCAAGCTTTGTGTTGTTGTAGAAAAGAATCGGGCCCTTCTTCAGCTCTTCAAGGGACGGTCTCTTTGAGAGCTTGATCATCGGCCTTTCCTGATAGCCGCGAGGATCTAATAATTTATTGATATTGTTTCCCATTTTCCAATATCCTTTCTAAGAATTTGATAAACTGGCCAAATTTATCTGAATAAAGTATATCAACGGTCATTCGGTTCGACAAATTCTGAAAATTCATCCATATCATTCCGAAATGGAATCTTGTTGTGAATACCTGACAAGATACGGGCCTCCATATTGGGGAAAATAGACAATAAGTCTGCTGAAATATACAGACACACCCGGAAAATATTACCATTCGGCAATTGCGTTATTCCAAAACAGAATTTATAATGGAGGTGAGACACGGCTCGGCGCCGCGCAAGGAGAGCATGGTATGAAAATTGAGGATCTGATGTGTTTCCGAAGTATCTCGCAGTTTTCCAGCTTCACAAAGGCAGCGAAAAGCATGTTTATCACGCAGTCGAATCTGTCCAAGAGGGTGAAAATTCTCGAGGAGGAGCTGGGGGGAGAACTGTTTATCAGAAAGGCGAATTCAGAGGTCGTCCGGACTCCGTTCGGGATCTACATTTCCTCGTATATCGAAAACATCCTTCAGGATTATGATATGCTGCTCAATGCCGCGGATGATTTCAAGATCAACAAGCTGAAGGATTTTCACCTGGCAACATTTTTGAATATTGCTCATACGGGGTTCCTCAAGCCGATTACGGCATATGAAAATACGCATGAGAACTTCATTATAGAAACGATGGAGCGGAGCCACGTCAACATCAAGCACGCGCTTCTGCTGCACGAAGTGGATATGGCCATCGCCTATAAGGAATTCATAGGCAGCATCCCCATGTATGAGGCGGCGGTGCTGGGACAGGACCCGCTTGTGCTCGTTACGACCAGGGAGTACGCGGAGAGAAAGGAGTGGGGCGCAGAGATATCGATCCGGGATCTGCAAAATGAGATGTTCTGCTTCCCGAGAGAGGATCTCGATCTGTTCAAATTCTATATCGATACCTGCAAGAACAACGGATTTATTCCCCAGCTCACCCACTCGGATGTCCGGCTGGGAACGATCAGGGTATATATTTCGGCCAAGATGCGCTGCACGCTTATGCCGCGGAGCATATCGGCGTCCAAATTCTACGAGGACGTCTTTAAAATTATCTCGCTGTATGACGGACCGTCACTTACTCTTACCTTATATACAGAGAGCTCGGACCGGAGAAAAACGCATAAGGCGCAGCTGAAGAATGCGGTTGTGCAGTACGCGGAAATGCTTGACGCGAGGCGCGCGTGAGGCTGACAGCAGGCCGTGATGAGACCGGCGGCGTAAAAAGGGCGGGCACTCCGGTGCCCGCCATGATATTGATTATTTCCTGATCTTTACTTTTTTCTTTGCGCTCCACGCGGAGTAGTACTTCTTCCCTCCGACCGTTTTGTAAGTGCGGATGCGGACATAATATTTCCTGCCTTTCTTCAGTCCGCCAAGCACCCTTGAGACAGTCTTTACTTTTTTGATTGTCACATTTTTCGCGCCCCTGAAGCTGCTCTTCCGGCCGTACTGGATCTGATAACCGGTGATTCCGGTGCCCTTCTTCCACCTTTTTTCATTGTGATACTCCTTTACCGCAAAAATCCGATATAAAAACCCCCGGAATCCTGACTGTTCCAGGTCTTCCGGGGTTTTGTACAAGCAGGTAATGGGAATCGAACCCACCTCCCGAGCTTGGGAAGCTCGTATTCTACCGATGAACTATACCTGCCGGTTGTCCGTTATTATACATCGCCCGGAGCTTTTGCGCAAGGGCAAAAACAGGGATGCCCGGCCGCGGCTGCTGCCGGCCGCGGTCAGAGCGGAGTTGTACTGCGGCCGGAGCGGCATGTTATTGTGGGCGTAACGGCATGATATTGCGGCCGGAACGACATTATAATATAGAAGCAGGCAATTATTCCATCCAGAGCGGAGGAAGCATGCTTGCCTGCCTGGCCATGGGCGT
>CAYLHR010000046.1:0-13578 GCA_964383335.1 uncultured Lachnospiraceae bacterium | reverse complement strand
GGTTCTTTTTGACTCATTGCGTCCGGGACGCAACGAGTCAAAAAGAACCGTCCCCGTCTGACTCAAACCCAAAAAGAACCGTCCCCGTCTGACTCAAGTCCCCCTTCGCTCACTCAATCTTCCCCCCGCCAATCACGCAGCCGCTCTCATCATAGAACACCGCGGACTGCCCCGGCGCCGCCCCGCGCACGGGGTTTCTGAAACGCACGGACAGGCGGTTCTCCCCGGCGGGGCGCAGCACCGCGTCTTCTCCCCTGTGGCGGTAGCGGATCCGGACCAAGGCCGGAAGCGCCTCTCCCTCTGAAAGGCCGGGCACGGAGAGCCAGCTGAGATCGCGGCAGAAGATCTCGCTTCTGAAAAGAGACTCCTCCCGCCCGAGCACGATCTCATCCGTCTCCGGCCGGATCTCTTTCACAAAGATGTGATAGCCCGCGGCAATGCCGAGGCCGCGCCGCTGTCCTACCGTGTAGTGCGCAATACCCCTGTGGCGGCCCAGCACACGCCCGCTTTCATCGACAAAATTTCCCTCGCGCAGCCTTCCCGGCTCCGTGTGTTCCGCGATAAAATCCGAGTAATGGCCGTCCGGCACAAAACAGATCTCCTGGGAATCCGGCTTCTCCGCGACGGGAATGCCTGCGTCCCGGGCAATGTTCCGGACCTCTTCCTTCGTGAGGTTCCAAAGAGGCATGATCGTACGTGCCAGCTGCTCCTGGGTGAGCTGATAGAGCATATAGGTCTGATCCTTCTCCGCTGACGCCGGCCGCCGCACCGTGTACCGCCCGGACGGCAGCCTCACGATCTCCGCGTAATGACCTGTCGCGATGAAATCGGCCGACAGGACGTCCGCGATGTGCAGCATTTTCTCCCATTTGACATAGCGGTTGCATTCCACGCAGGGATTCGGGGTCCTGCCGCTCAGATAGTCCCCGATAAAGGGCTGAACCACCCTCTCCCTGAAACACGCGAGGGCATTCCACGGATAATACGGAATCTGAAGCTTCATGCAGACTGCCCTCGCGTCATCGATCTCGCAGCACCGGCTCTCCGCGCCGTCCTCCGGCTCCCAGGTCCGAAGTGTGACGCCGATCACCTCATGCCCCTCCTCCTTCAGCAGGTGCGCGCAGACGGCACTGTCGACGCCCCCGGACAGTCCAACGATTACCTTGCTCATAGCCAAGCCACCTCTTTATTGTTATCGGACATCTGTATTTCAGCACAGAAACGCCCCTGAAGTCAATTCCCTGTAAAATATTCCGCCGGCTGCCCCCTCTCCTTCCTGCCGGACAGCCCGGAACTCCGGACTGTGCGTATGAACCATAAAGACTGTGTCCATGAACCATATAGACTGTATCCGTGAACCATATAGACTGTATCCGTGAACCGAAAAAGGACCGGCTCGTTTCCGATCCGGTCCTTCCGTGTCATCCGCAAAGCGGACATCCGCATTCCCCTGCGTAAAATGTCCGCCCGCGGTCATTTTCTGTTATAATAACTTTTATAAAAAGCTTGGCGGGACTGCCCGCCTGACTTGCCCGGAGGTCCGCCATGAACTACCGCATCGAATCAGAAAGCGCCCACAGAATCCGGATCAGACTGTTCACGAGAACACTGACGGAGGAGCAGGCCGGCATTCTCCGCTACGCATTTTCAAACGCGCCCGGCGTCACCCGCGTGACCGTCTACCGGGCGACGGCCTGCTGCGCCCTGGAATACCGCTGCGCCCGCGAACAGGTCATCCGCCGTCTGGACGCGTTCCGCTTTGAAAATGTCCGGATGATGGCGGAAAAAGAAGAACAGCAGAAGGAAAAGATCAGCGCCTCCGAGATGAAGGACCGGAAGCTGGAGCCCGCCCTGAAAAGGAGGCTCCGCCTGCGCATCCTGGGCGAGACGGTCGCGGACGCCGTTCTGCCCCTTCCGGTTCAGCTCGCCTATCACGCCTGGCAGATGATTACCCTGAAAGAGCTGTGAGACGACCTGTTCGTGCCTCTGTCCGGCTTCCAGCTCATTTTCCTCTTCCCATGCGGAGCGCGGCGATAAGCGACGAGACGGCCGTGAGGACGCCCATGATCCGGGCGAACATCTTCATCACGGCGTGACACCGCATAGTGGTCATCATGCACATGGAGACAAGCGTCCCGGGAATCAGGACGACGATCACACACCCCAGAGCCGCCGCGGCAAAAAGGGCGGCGGACAGACGCCTGTTTTTTATGAGGGCCGCGGCGACTAGCAGCACAAAGATCACCGCTCCGGCCAGCGCGATATCGTTCTGGGCGGTGTGGCAGTGCATCCAGGTCCCGTCCTCCTTGGGACCGCAGGCCCGGAATACCGTCAGTGTTCCGATGATAAGCAGGCCGCTTAAGATGGCGGGAATCCACGCAAATATCGACTTTTTCTCCGACATAGAACAGCACCTCTTCCGCTTATGAAATCCGCTTCCCTGCTCCGGGGAGCCGGATTAAACGCACTTAACTTTCAGCAGACTTCATCATACTCCAGACACCGGGGTCCTGTCCAGTCTTTTCGGCCGCCGTGCGCTCCGTTCTCCGCGGAAAAACCGCTGTCAGGAGTGCTGCGCCGGCGTGTTTCCCTCCCTCCTTCGTCTTCTCAGTTCCTTTTCCTTATACAGCTCCTCATCGGTGCTCTTAAGAAAGCCCTCCAGACTCTGGCCGCTCTCATAGACGTGATATCCCACACTCGCGCCCAGGCTGTGTGGCAGCTTTCCCGTCTGATTGAAGGCGTTAAAATTCCACTCGATGGTCTCCTTAAATGCCGCCGCCTCCCTGTCGCCGCTGAAAAATCCCATAATCAGAAACTCATCCCCGCCGATTCTGGCCACGATCGCGCGGATGCCGCGAAGGGACTGCTTAAGAAGGTTTGACGCCTCGACGAGGGCCCGGTCGCCCGCCGGGTGCCCGAAGGTGTCATTGATCTGCTTGAACCGGTCCAGATCGATCAGGAAGAGGTACAGCTCCGACTCCGGTGTTCTCTGCTTCAGATACTCCGGGAAAACCATATTGACGACCTTCCTGTTATTGAGACCTGTGAGGGAGTCCCTCTGGATCTCTCCGTCCTGCTCGTCCATATAGATGAGCACGATCGAGACCGCCGCGCACGTCCAGGTGCCCGGCATCCCGGTGTGCGGAAGGGCAAAAAATGTGCCGATCACGGGAATAATGTAGATTGCCAGCAGCCTCTTGATATGCTCGCGCGGTATTCGTTCGTCTCCGGTCAGAATTCTGAAGATGATATGGATGAGGGAGACAACAAGAACCAGGATCACGAGGCCGACCTGAACGGAATATCCGGGACCGCGCACATAGATATTGTCCGGCGAGATGTCGAAGATCCAGCCGGACTGGATGGACACGAAGCTGAGCTCGGCGCTGATGAAGCCGGGAATCATAACGATAAAGAACAGTCTGCGCGTGATGGTATATCCCAGCGTCTCCAGCACATAGAGATACCAGATGCAGCCCATGACCACGCCCCCGGCGAGAAATACCGCGTTGACGACGCGGTTGATCTCAATCGCACCCGGAAACTGCCTTCCCTCGATGAGAACCCAGGCGCAGTCCAGCAGCAGCATGCAGATGATCCCGTCCACCGTATTTCGGAACAGCCTCCTGCTCATCTGCTGGTTGATATTCTTCCGGACCTGATAGGCGATCGCGAAAAGAATGATCAGAAGCAGAAGATTCAGTTCCAGATGAATAACCGTTGACATAAATCGCTCCCGCTTTCCCGAATTTGGCGCCGGCCGAATGGGCGCCCCTTTATTATATCATGAAGAAAAACCCCGTGGGAGACGGATCTGTCCGCCGGATCTCTTTGGCTCTTGACAGGAGAGGGGTCCGGCGTTATTATTACGTCAGGCATACTACGACAGACGATGTATTGTCAGTCGGGATATCACACCTGAAAGCGGAGGAATCGGTTTGGCGGAGATAAGCAGTGATGTGATCAGAGGCTGCATCGACACGATGATCCTCTATCTGGTTCTGGAAAAGCCGTCCTACGGATATGAAATATCCAAGATGATCCGTACCATGTCGGACGGCAAATACGTGATCAAGGAGACGACCCTCTACTCGGCATTTTCCAGAATGGAAAAAAACGGATGGATCGAATCCTTTCCGAAAATCGCCGAGAACGGAAAAAGAAGAACCTACTATCGGATCACGGAAACGGGCAGAGGCTATTACAGGGAAAAATGTGCCGAGTGGGCGCTGACGAAGGATGTCATCGAGCGCTTCATCGCGCGGTAAGTCAAAAGGAGAACAGATATGGATACGCTGATCAACTACCTGAATACGATGTTCCAGAGCCTTCCGGACACCCCGGAGGCGCGCCGCGCAAAGGATGAGCTCCGCCAGATGATGGAGGACAAGTACGCGGATCTGATTTCCGAAGGAAAATCAGAGAACGAGGCCGTCGGCACGGTCATCACCGAGCTCGGCAACCTGGACGAATTCGCGGACCAGCTCGGGATCAGAAGCCTGGTGCCTGTGAGAGGCGCGGCGGGGAGCCGGTCCGGAGGTCCGGAAGCGGATTCCCCGCAGTATGATTTCGGCGCGGATGACGCCGCGCGGACGGAAAGCGGACCCCACTATGGGTACACGATGACCCCCTGCCGGATTCTGGACACGGAGGAGGCCGATTCCTATCTGAAGGCCATGACCAGGGTGAGCCTGGTCCGCGCCGCCGGCATCGCGCTCTGCATCATCAGCATGTGCGGACACACCTTCTTCGGCGAGATCGCGGACCACATTCCGGTCTTCAAGAGCCTCTTTGAGCTGCTCCGAAGCGTATTTTTCTTCGGCAGCATCCTGGTCGGCGTGCTTCTGATTATCCGCGCGGGACATCTGGAGGATCCCTGGAAGTACGTCCTTAAGGAGCGCTGCATCCTCGATCCAAAGGCCCTGCTCTTCGTCTCCGAGCGAAACCGCAGCGTCCGGGCGGGCATTCCGCAGCTGCGGACCGTCGGCATTCTGCTCTGCGCGGCCTGCTGGGTTCCCGCGGCCATCCTCGATTCACTGAACAATTTCTTTCTGTCGGAAATCGTGCCGCCCACCCTCCTCTTCCTCTTCGTCGGAGCCGGTGTCGCGATACTGGTGCTGACGAGCGGTATGGAGGACGCCCCGAAAAAGCTCTTAAAGAGAGACCGGGCGCTGAAGGCGGAGGCCTGAGGGCGCAGGTTCTCCGCCGCTCGGCACAAAGCCCCCGCAAAAAAAGACCTCCCGACGAAATCCTTCCGGATCCTCTCGTCAGGAGGTCTTCTGCGCCGTATTTAAAGATCCGTCCCCCGGTACTCGACGCACAGCATCGTCAGGTCGTCAAACTGCTCCGCGTCCTTCACAAAGGCATCCACAGCCTCCCCGACGGCACCGAGGATCTCCCTCGGCGAGCCGTCCGGCACGCTGTTTAAAGCGGCCAGCATGCGCTCCGTCCCGAACATGGCGTCGTCAGCGTCCGCCGCCTCCGGCACCCCGTCCGTGTAGAGGAAGAGCCTTGAGCCGGGCTGCATCTTAAGGGTGTATTCCCTGTAGACCATCCCGTCCATGCCCCCGATCACGAAGCCGTGCCTGTCCTTCACGAGCTTAAAACTGCCGCCGGCCTGCATCATGACAGGATATTCGTGTCCCGCGTTGGCTGCGGTCAGCGTGCCCGTTGAGATCTCGAGAATTCCCAGCCAGACCGTGACGAACATTTCCTCACGGTTGTTGGAGCAGATCGCCTCATTGGTATCCCTCAGTATGACGGAGGGCGATTTGCCCATCTTCGCGTTGTTGGCCAGTATGATTCTCGATGCCATCATAAAGAGGGCCGCCGGGACGCCCTTTCCGGAGACGTCCGCCATCACCAGGCAGAGGAGGTCGTCGTCGATCAGGAAATAATCATAGAAGACTCCGCCCACCTCCCGCGCGGGATTCATGGAGGCGTAGATATCAAATTCCTGCCGGTCCGGGAAGGCGGGATAGATGTTCGGCAGCATGTCCGCCTGAATCCGCGTGGCGAGGGACAGCTCTGTGCTGATCCTTTCTTTCTCGGCAGTGATCCTCGTGAGATTGTCCTCGTACTCCGCGAGATCCCGCTCCATATCGGCCATCACGAGGCTCAGGTTCTCAACCTCGTCCCCGGTCCGGATGTTCAGCACGGAAAAATGATCCGACTCCCCCCTGCCTTCCCTGCGGTCTCTCGCATATTCCTGGGCGGCATCCGCGATGTCGTTGATGGGCTTAACCAGCGTCTTCTTCAGATGCCTGGTCATAAAAAAGCCGACCACAAAGACCACGGCCGTCACCGCGATCACATACTGAAGCACGAAGTTCCGGACGCCGCTGACCGCGTCCTGTACGAGGGTCACGGCCAGCAGGACGCCCGCGGAAGGGTCTCCCTCCTTTATACTCGCCGCACTCGCGCAGATAACCCCGCTGCCCGGCCAGTAATAATAGGTGCTGGGAAAGCCGCCGTTTCGCTTCCTGAAAAAGAGCCGCTGGATCCACCCGGGGACGCGGAGCTGCTTTCCGGCCCGGTAGGCGTGATCGGGTCTGGGATCCAGGTCCGAGACGATGACGAGGCGGCCCGCCTTCTCATCCGCCGCCAGGAAGAAAAACTCATACAGCTCCTCAGTTCTGTGTCCGAGGAGGATCTCCGTCATCCTCTGATATCCGGGATCCGCGCTGATCTCCTCAAACTGCTCGAAGTAGGCGTCCCCTTCCTTCTCCGTAAGGGATGACTGCGAGAGAATTTCCATGGTCCGGGCAGCGTATTTTTCCGGATCGGTCTCCTGCGCCGCGTCCGCCAGGCTTTCCCGCGCGAGCTCATGGATGTGGTCCATGGAATCCTGCACCGACGCGTTCAAATACATCCCGAGCCCGATTATGAAACAGACGAAGCCCAGGATTGCGGAATGCATGACCAGAGCGTGAAATACGCGCGCCTCGAGTGAGTAATGTCTTCTCTCGAGCGCATTCATCTCTCTTACACTTTTTTCCGGCATGAAACCCTCCCATCTCTGTCCGCGCCATCCCGCATATGCTACAATACAGATAAAATCTGTTCCCATTATAATTCAAACCGGCTCCCGCGCAAAGAGCCGCGTAAAAAAGATCTGTTACGGGAGGCAGGATATGACATTTGCAGAACACCTGAGCGACTACATGAGGCGTTCCTCCTTAAGCGCGACCGCACTCGCCCGGCGGGCCGGTGTCGCGCCCTCCACCGTCACCCGCTGCCTGCATTCGGCGCAGACGCCCGGCGACGCGGTCCTGCGCCGCCTGTCGCAGGCCCTCTCCGAATGCATCGGCGAAGAGGCGGACGAGATCTATGCGGTTCTCCGGCAGTCCTCTTCCGGCACGCACGGAGATTATGACGTCTGCATCAGCAAACTGAAGCAGCTTCTTTCCGAGCTCGAGGTCACCAACAATGAACTGGCGCGGGAGCTCACCTATGACCCGTCCTATATTTCCCGGATTCTGGGCGGCGACCGCCGTCCCGCCGACCCGGACGCCTTCTTCGAAAAATGCGCCGGCTTCCTCGCCAGGCGCTTTTACGGCACTTCCTTTCAGAGCGCCGTCACGGACCTTGCGGGAGACGGACGCGCCGTCACGGACGCGAAGGATCTGGCCTTCGTCATCATGAACTGGCTCGGACAGCCGGAGAAACAGGAGCCGCCCCGGATCGCTCATTTTCTGAGCGCGCTCGACGCCTTCGATCTCAACGACTTCTTTCAGTCCACGCACTTTGAGGAGATCAAAGTCCCCACCGCTCCCTTCCAGATCCCGACGACAAAGTCCTATTTCGGCATCCGGGAAATGATGCAGGCCGAGCTCGATTTCATGAAATCCGCGGCTCTCTCCCGGTCCGCGGAGGATGTGATCCTCTACAGCGACATGCCCATGGAGGAGATGTCAAAAGATCCGGAGTTTCCCAAAAAATGGATGATCGGCCTGGCCGTTCTCCTCCGGAAGGGTCTGCGGCTTCAGAATATCCACGACGTCAACCGCCCCTTAAAGGAGATGCTGCTGGGGCTTGAGAACTGGATCCCGCTTTATATGACCGGGCAGGTGTCCCCCTACTACCTGACGGAGCCGACGGACGGCACATTCCTCCATATCATCCGCTCCGCGGGGACGGCCGCCCTCACGGGGGAGGCCGTAAGCGGAAAGCACGAAAACGGAAAATATACCCTTTACAGGAACCGCGAGGATGTCGCCTACTGCCGCACGCGCGCGAGGGATCTTCTCCGCCGCGCACTCCCCCTCATGCAGATTTACCGGGAGGACCGCAAGGCGCCCTTCCGCCGCAGAATACGAAAGCTGTACGGGACGCCCGGCAGTTACCGCGTGATCAGCAGCGCGCCGCCGCTCGGCACCATGTCCCCCGGTCTGCTGCAGGATATCCTGGACCGCTGTCAGCCGGACCCCCGTGAAGCACGGCGCATTTTCTCCCTGCGGGATGAAATGGCGGAGTTCCTGGCCGCCCTGCCGGACGTTTCCGACTGTGTCCTCGAGCTCCCCGCACCCGGGTCCGTCGATTGGGAGAACCATCCGGTCCGCCTGCCCTTCTCCGAGGTCTTTCCTGCCTCCGATCTCATGTACACCGAAGAGGAATACCTGAGGCATCTGGAAGAGACGGAGCGGTTCGTAAAGGCACACGAAAATCTTTCCGTCGTCTTTCTCGCGGAGACGCCCTTCCGCAATATTGAGATCCGCATCTGCACCGGCCGGTACGTACAGGTGTCGAAATGCAACATGCCCACCATTCATTTTCTGATTTATCACCCGAAGATGGTCGCGGCATTTGAGCAGTTCCGGGCGGAGCGGGCCCGCTGAAACCGCTCCGCCATATATCGCTTATCCCGCCCGCCCGTGTGTTGCGTGTTTGTCATTGACAGAAATGAAACATCTGTGGCGCGGGGCGCTCTCCTGACCTATACTCTTTTGTAAAGACAGGAATTTGTCAGATAATGGGGGATCCCGTCCGGATCCCGCAGCTTAACATCAAAAGGGTTCCTTTTTCTGACAGAATCTTTTGTTCCCGCAGAATGACAGCAGGAGGTGCATTATGAAAAAATCGCTGCGCAGACGACTTACGTCCGGTCTTCTGATTCTTCTCATTCTGGTCATGAGCGCCCTCGCGCCCGTGACCGTACAGGCCGCGTCGTTCAAAAAGTCGAAGCCGAAGATCACGAAAACCAGTGCCTACCTAAACAAAAAGGTCTCGCTCAAGTGGTCCAAAGTGAAAAAGGCGAAGAAATACGAAATTCAGCGCGCCAAAATCAATCCCTCGACGGGCAAAACCGGCAAGTGGAAAAAGTGGAAGACCGTCAAAAAGAACTATATCAAGACATCGGCAACCGGGGACTACAAGTACCGCGTCCGGGCCGTCAAAGGAAAAACGAAGAGCAAGTGGTCCGCCGCGAAACGGGTCTTCGCGGCCAGAGCGAAGATCACGCACATGGGATATACGGAACCGGACGTTTTTTTTGGTGTAACGCTTCATGAGGGCAAACTGGCATTCCGGGTTCTGGTAAAGAACAGCACCAAATCCCCCATGGGCTTTGTGGAGAGCGGAAGCAGATTTCAGGATCAGAATACCGTGTACGCGATCAACAAGTCGACCGGCAAAAAGGTCAAGAGCTGGGAGGCTTATCTGGATGCCGGCACCGGCATTGCCAAAATGGTCAATCCCGGCAAGAGCCAGTCACTCTACTTCTATTCATTCGTGACAGCGGAAGAATGGGCCAGATACAAAAACTGCAAATTTATGATCGCGAGCAGCTTTTATCCCAATCCGGAGGTGGAAGACATCAGCACGCAGATGGCCATCTCCTACACGAAGAATGTCTCGGAATCCTCCATCGCCGTAAAATAAAACAATCTCAAACGAGTCAGAAAGGACCGCCGGATCATCTCCGGCGGTCCGCTTTTCCTCTTTCTTACCGCATCCGGATTATTCCGCATCCTTCCAGACCGGCTTATATGCCGCGTACTCCTTCTTCTTCTCATCGAGGAAGTCCTTCTTCTCCATGAGAATCGGAATGCAGATGCGCATCATCTCGCCGATTTCAGCGTGATGCTCCTCAAGGCCTCTCAGGGTATTTCTCGCGCGGGCGGCCTCCTCCTTCGGGAACACGATCCTGATCTTTCCGTCCGCGGCCAGGATCTTGTCCTCCAGCATCAGATAATCGTCCTTGATCCAGCATTTAATCTTTCCGTCCGGCGCCTTGCTGCAGAGGCTGGAGTCTTCTGCGGAAACATGATAAACTCAACCTCGATATCCTTTCCCGCGGCCTTCGCCGCCGCCTCGACGCCCATCAGCGCCTGCTTGCAGTAAATGTCGCTCCGCTCATTTTTGCGGCCCATCGAAATTCCGAGTACTTTCATCACTGATCTCCTCTTTCCGTTTTCAGGTCTTCCGGCTTCTGCCCACGGATATGTTCCAGCGGACTTTTCCGTATGTTTTTATTCTAGATTAGGAGCATTCACTATGTCAAAACGGAAGGGGCACCAAAGGGATCTCCGGGACAAAGTGGTTAAAATAATGCCGCAATTTTAACTCGTTTTGCCGGAACGGCACGCGGCAGATCACAAAAAGTACATACAATCAGACGTGACGGATGCTCCCGCGCGTGTTACAATCCATGTGTCAATGGATTGTCAGTCATTTACAGGGAGATTGCTATGAAAAAGAAAATCTGCATGCTGCTTCTGTCGTCGGTTCTCGCCTTATCTATCACCGCCTGCGGAGGAGATAAGGACAGCGGCGACTCAAAGGCGGAAGCCGTATCGGGAGACGTGCAGGCGCTTGTTCCCGAAAAGGAAGAGGCGGAGAGCGTCGGCGAAAGACTCCTTGATGAAGATCTGGAAGAGATAGAGGAGCCCGATGAGCTGGATGAATTTGACGAACTTCCCGATGAATTCGAGCCTGCGGGCGAGGGACGGGAGGATTCCGAGTGGAACCGGTAACCGGAGGAAAGACCGCCGGGCTCACCCGGGATTGCGGGGAGCTGGTGCTCACGGACGGGACGCTCACGCTGCGGGCGGATCTTTCGCGCATTGAGCGCAGGATCGCAGGAGGGCGGTGGCGGCACGAGCTGCTCATCAAGGCTGCCAGGCCGAAGCCCGTCCCCGGCGGAACACTGTCCGCCGTCGACATGACCGCCGGTCTCGGGGAGGATTCCTTCCTGCTGGCCGCGGCCGGCTACCGGGTGGAGCTCTGTGAAAGGGATCCCGTCATATTCGCGCTCCTTGAGGACGCGCTGCGCCGCGCCGCGCTTATGCCCTCTCTTTCGGAGGCCGCATCCCGCATGCACGCAAGCTGCGCGGACAGCCGCGAGGTCCTCTCGCGTCTTGAGACACGGCCGGACCTCATCTACCTCGACCCCATGTTTCCGGAGCGGAAAAAATCCGCCCTGACAAAGAAAAAATTCCAGCTGCTGCATCAGCTGGAATCCCCCTGTTCGGATGAAGAGGCGTCCCTCCTGCTTCAGGCGGCGAGAGCGTCGCGCCCCGGACGAATTATCATCAAGCGGCCTCCGAAAGGACCCTTTCTGGCGGGAATCACGCCCTCCTGGTCCGTCACCGGAAAGACCGTGCGCTATGACTGCATCGGCTGAAGCGGGCCGCTCCCGCGGCCCAGCACAAAGAAGGCGATCGCCGCGGCCGCGGCCGCATTGAGCGAGTCCGCGCCGTGGAACATGGGAATTTTTACCGTGTAATCGCAGGCAGCGACAGTCTCATCCGGCAGTCCGTCCCCCTCGCTTCCCAGCACGACAGCGAGCTTCTTAGTTGCGCCGAGAGCCGGGTCTTCGATCGATGCGGCATGCTCCGAAAGAGCCATCGCGCAGGTGACATATCCGCTCTCCTTCAGTTCCCGAAGAAGCGCCCCCGTATCGGAAACCACCGTCCAGGGAATCTGAAAAATGCAGCCCATACTCACCCGCACCGCCCTCCTCTGGAGGGGATCCGCGCAGCCACCCGACAGAATCACGGCATCCATTCCGAGCGCAGCCGCCGATCTCACGATCGCCCCCACGTTGGTGGGGTTCATGATCCGGTCGAGGACCGCGATCCGGCGCATTTCCCTCTGCTCTCCGAATCCGGCTCCTTCTGTGCCGCGTCCGTCTGCATCACATCTGCCTGTGCTGCATCCGTTTGTGCCGCGTCCGTCTGTGCCGCGTCCGTCTGTGCCGCGTCCGCTTCCCCGCTTCAGCAGCTCACCCGTTTCCGGAAGGGCTTTTCTCCGCATCGCGCAGAGGACGCCCCTCGTCAGCTTATATCCCGTGATCTTCTCGAGGACGGAAAGACCCGCCGTGAAGACCGGAACCGCGTCCCCTTCCGGCAGAACGTCCCGGACCTCCAGGTAAGCGGGATCATTCTCATGTCCTTTAGATAAAAACCGGTCTTCCACAAGAAAAGACACAGGCTCAAAGCCGGCGTCAAGGGCCCGGCGGATCACCTTCGCGCTCTCCGCAATAAAGAGCCCCTGCCGGGGCTCGTCGATCCTGTACAGCTGATTCTCATTTAATCTCGCGTAAATATCCAGTTCCGGCGCCGCGATATCGCGGATCTCAGTGATTCTCATCTTCCCTCTTCCTGCTCTGCCGCTCCCTGATGCGCTCCCGGAATCCGCCGCCCCGCCGCCCGGACGGAACATAGGATGTCCCGGTCAGCTCTTCATACCTGCGCATCCCCTTCTCACACGTGAGCGCCGTGACGGGACAATGACGCATGCACTGATCACAGTTCCGATATTCTTCCAAAGCTTATTCCTCAGCCTCTCCGGGCAGGTCATACGCAGTCAGCTGTTCCTCCGCGCAGGCGGCGTAGCTGGCGGCGGACTCCGCGAAATGATTCAGTTCATGCTCCGTGAGCGGCCTCACTACCTTGGCCGGATTTCCCAGTGCGAGTGTTCCCGAGGGAAAGGTCTTGTGCCCCGGCACGAGCGAGCCGGCGCCGATGATGCAGTGATCCCCGATCACCGTGCCGTCCAGCACGATGGATCCCATGCCGATGAGGCTGCTGTCGCCGACCGTGCAGCCGTGGAGAATGGCGCCATGTCCGACCGTCACATTTTCTCCCACGGAGACCGGCTCTCCCCTGTTCACATGGAGGATGCAGCCGTCCTGAATATTGGTATTCTTTCCGATGGAAATTTTATCGAGATCACCCCGGACCACGGCCCCGTGCCAGACGGATACATTCTCCGAAAGCTCGACATTTCCGGTAATAACGGCGCTGTCCGCCGCATAGTACTTCTTTCCCATATTTCCTTGCTCCTGTGATTGCTGTTTAACGTAGGTCAGACCGATTATAGCATGAATGAGGCCCCGCGGACAACAGACGGGGCGGGTGGAAAAAGCTGCTATTTCTGTGCGGATTTCATGCTATAATCATACTTTGTGAAGCAACGGCTCTGAGTTAAGAGTGCTGATGAATAGCCGGGATGCTGACGGACGGATGAAATATTTCTTTCTTCGGTTCTCCGGGCGGCCTTCAGAGCCAGAGCTCTAATGCGACTAGTAGAACAAACAATAAATAACTAGACCAATACAATATGCCGTGCTATACT
>CAYLHR010000045.1:584-13765 GCA_964383335.1 uncultured Lachnospiraceae bacterium | reverse complement strand
GCCGTGGGCCGCCTCGATCATGTCGCAGTTGAAGTAGTCATAGGCCATAACGGAGCAGCCGACAGGGGCAATTCCGACGGTCTTTCCCTCGATGTCGAGCTCGTCGATCGCTTCCGCGACGAGACGGTGCACGATTCCGTGCGTGCAGCCCGGGCAGTAATGAAGCGGTACGTCCGCCAGTGCGTGAGGTCTCTCAAATACTACCATATCATTCACCTGCCTTTCCCGCCGCTTCCTTAATCGCGGCAAAAACCTGCTCCGGAGACGGGATCATGCCGCCCACTCTGTAACAGAGAGATACGGGCACCCTGCATTCCGTAGCGAGCTTCACGTCTTCAATCATCTGTCCCATGGAGAGCTCGACGCTGATGAACTGCTTCGCGGTTCCGAGCGCCTTCTTGAATGTCTTCTCCGGGAAGGGCCAGAGGGTGATCGGACGGATAAGTCCGGCCTTGATTCCCTCCGCTCTCGCCGCGTTGACCGCGTTCTTCGCGACACGGGCGGCGATGCCAAAGGCGGCGATGACGATCTCGGCGTCATCGAGCATGTATTCCTCAGCGAGCGCTTCCTTTTCGCAGATCGCGGCGTATTTTTCGTAGCGCTCGATATTCTTCTGCTCCAGAACCTCAGGGGAGAGGTAAAGAGAGTTCACGATATTGTGCGCTCTCTGCATCTTCGTTCCCGTCGTCGCCCAGGGCTTCTCCGGGGCTTCCTGAATCTCGAAGTCGAAGGACACCGGCTCCATCATCTGTCCGATGGTGCCGTCCGCGAGAATCATGGAGGTCATGCGGTACTCGTCCGCGAGCTCGAAGCCGCGGATCGTGAGCTGCGCCATCTCCTGAACAGAGGCGGGCGCAAGGACGATCATGTGATAGTCGCCGTGGCCGCCGCCTCTTGTTGCCTGGAAGTAATCGGACTGGCTGGGCTGGATGCCGCCAAGTCCCGGGCCGCCTCTCTGGCAGTTGACGACAAGTGACGGAAGATCCGCTCCGGCGAGATAGGAAATGCCCTCGCTCTTAAGAGAGATCCCCGGACTGGAGGAGGAAGTCATGACGCGCTTTCCGGCGGACGCGACTCCGTAGACCATGTTGATCGCGGCGATTTCGCTCTCGGCCTGGAGGAAGGTCCCCCCGATCTTCGGCATTCTCTTTGCCATATAGGCCGCGATTTCCGTCTGCGGCGTGATCGGATAACCGAAGTAATGACGGCAGCCCGCGATGATTGCCGCCTCGGCGATTGCTTCATTTCCCTTCATCAATACTTTTTCTGCCACCTTATTCACCTCACTTTTCGATCGTGATAATACAGTCAGGGCACATCGTCGCGCAGGACGCGCAGGCGATGCACGCGGCTTCATCGACACACTCCGCGGGGTGATGCCCCTTCTTATTGATGGTATCCTTCGAAATCTGAAGAATGCCCTTCGGACATGCCTCGACGCAGAGCCCGCAGCCCTTGCATTCATCGGTTCTAAACGTCAGCTTTGCCATACTTCCCTCCTTTGATGCTGTATACTACACCGGTTTCTTCTGCAGATGCATGGGAAACAGATTGTCTATTTTTCCTTTGAGCGCTTCCGCGACGCGCTCCTCCGCGCAGGTGAGCACAACCGGAAGTCCCGACTTCTCCGAGATCTCCCGCGCGAACGGCAGGGAGGACAGGACGTCCTCCGGCGTCGTCTCCGGCCCCAGATTGGAGTTGTTGACGATTCCGGTGAAGGGCAGGGACGCGGCGGTCTCTATCTCGCGCATCACCTCCAGCACCGAATCCGCGTCCGGCGTCAGCGGCCGGAACCGGTTGACGACGAGCAGCATGTCATAGCGGTTCTCCTCCCGGATCGCCGGGGAGAGACGGCCGAGCGCGTAGGCGCCCCGGTCATCGCCGCCCACATCCACGATGCAGTGAAGCTCTCTGTCGTCCACCAGCGCATACATATCCTGCGGCAGGGCCGGGATGTCCAGATTCGTGTTCGCGTAATCCGAGACAATCAGCCGGATCCCCGCCTGGGTGAAATCCTCCGCGCTGTCCTTGGTCCGGAAATAGGGGTTCACGATATCGAGGTCCGCGACCGCGACGCGCTCATAACGGCTGCGCAGCTCAAGGGCCATGTTCACGGCGATATTGGTCTTCCCGCTCCCGTAGTGGCCGCAGAGCAGCGTGATTCTCTGATAATCCATAAAACAGCTTCTTCCTTACAGCTCGTGGCGGATAATCTTTCCGCTCACGGTCTTGGGCAGCTCGTCCCGGAACACGACGATCCTCGGATACTTGTAGGGCGCCGTGTGTTCCTTTACGTACTGCTGGATCTCCTTAACGAGCGCGTCATTGCCCACCACACCGGGGACCAGGACGATGCTCGCCTTCACGACATAGCCTCTCACCGGGTCCTTGGCGGCGCTCACGCCGCACTCAAGCACATAGGGTAGCTCCATGAGCACGCTTTCGATCTCGAACGGCCCGATCCGGTAGCCGGACGACTTGATCACGTCGTCCTTTCTGCCCACGTACCAGTAGAAGCCGTCCTCGTCTCTCCAGGCCAGGTCGCCCGTGTGATACCATCCGTCGCGCCAGGTCGCCTTCGTCTCTTCTTCGTTATTATAATAGCAGACCGCAATGCCGCAGGGAACGCCCTGGCTGATATCGATGCAGATCTCGCCTTCTTCACCGGAGGCGACGGGCTTCCCGTCCTCCCCGATGAGCTCGACGTGATAAGTCGGAACGGGCTTTCCCATGGACCCGATCTTGTGGGGCGCGCCGATCATGTTCGCGATGATGACGGCCGTCTCGCTCTGTCCGAAGCCCTCCATGATGCGGAGTCCCGTCGCCTTCTCAAACTGGCGGTAGACCTCGGGGTTCAGGGCCTCGCCCGCCGTCGTCATGTGCTTAACGGAAGAGAAATCGTAATGCGAAATATCCTGCTTGATCATCATCCGCAGCATAGTGGGCGGTGCGCAGAAGGTCGTGATATTGTATTTCGCGAACATGGGCAGAATCTTCGAGGCCTCGAAGCGGTCGAAGTCGTACACGAAAATCGCGCCCTCGCACATCCACTGTCCGTAGAGCTTGCCCCACGCTGCCTTGGCCCATCCGGTATCCGATATCGTAAAATGCAGCCCGTCCGGATCCACCGTCTGCCAGTATTTGGCGGTGTGGAAATGCCCGAGCGGAAGCTTGTAGCTGTGCGCCGCGATCTTGGGATAGCCTGAGGTGCCGGACGTGAAATACATCAGCATGAGATCATCTCCGCAGGGCGACGTGCCGGTTCTGCGGAAGCGGGAGCTGTACATGGGATACTCCTCGTCGAAGGATCTCCATCCCGGTCTCGTCCCGTTCACGATCATCATATTCTGAAGACATCCGCACTTCTCCTGCGCCATCTCGACCTGATGCGCGGTATCGCCGTCCGCGGTGCAGACGATCGACGTGATCCCGGCCGCCTTGAAGCGGTATTCCAGGTCGTGGTCCATCAGCTGATTGGTCGCCGGAATGGCGATGGCGCCCAGCTTGTGGAGGCCGACGATCGCGTACCAGAACTGATAATGACGCTTCAGGATCAGCATGACCCGGTCGCCCTTTTTGATGCCGAGCGCCTTGAAGTAGTTGGCGACCCGGGCGGATTCCTTCCGCATATCCTCAAAGGTGATCCGTCTCTCCGTCCCGTCCTTGGAGATATGAAGCATGGCCAGCTTGTCCGGCTCCCGCCTCGCCACGGCATCGATGAGGTCAAAGGCGAAATTGAAACGGCTGGCGGCCGCATTTTTAAAGGTAATCTTTGTCGGCGTCCCTCTGTCGTTCTCCTCGACGTCGATAAACTGGTGCCAGATCCGCTCGCTGTCATCCACCACCGTGCGGGGCGCGGCCTCCTCCTCGATGACCGGCTCCTGGGTGAGCTCCGGAATCGGCTCACCGGCGGGGTTCAGGACGATCGCGTAGAAAATGCAGTCCTGGCCGCCGACGGCGATCATGCCGTGAGGCGTGCTGCTGTCGTAGTAAATGCTGTCGCCGGGGCCCAGAATCTCGCTGTGCTCGCCGATCTGGACCTTGAGGCTTCCCTCGACGACGATATCGCACTCCTGTCCGTCGTGCTTCGTGAGATCGATGGGCCGGTCCTGCGCCTCCTCGTCAAAGACGCTGCGCACATAAAGGGGCTCCGCGATCCTGTTCTGGAAGGCGTAGGCCAGGTTGTAGTACGTCATGCCGTGGGCCTTCGAAATCTTCTGGCCGCCGCCCGAGCGCGTGAGCGTGTAGGAGCGGAGGACGGGGCTGTACCCCTCCAGAATATCCGTCACCGACACCTTGAGCGCGAGCGCGCAGCGATAAATGAAGGTGAAGTTCAGATCCTGTTTTCCCGCCTCGCAGTCCAGATACTCCTCGACGGAGATATCCGTCTGCCCGGCCATCTCGGCCGGCGTCTTGTTCTCAAGTTCACGGAGTTCCTTGATCCGCCCTGCTATTTCCTGAATTTTGTAATCCAGTTCCTGTGTCATGTGTCTACCTCTCCTATCGTTCTGGCAGGGAATGTACCGCAGCCGTACATTCACCGGATGAAAGGGAGCGGATGAAAAAGAAAAAGCACCCGTCCCAAAGATTCTTTGAGACGAGTGCATATCATCACCCGCGGTACCACTCAAATTGCCGCAAAATGCGGCCGCTCATCGGGATCCAGCAATCCCTGGGCCTTTACGCAGCCGTCACGGGAAGCATCTACTTGGAGCAGGCACCCGCATGTTAAAGGAATCCGGGGCTGATCCGTTCTGGCTTCCGGCTCAGAAGGGACGGGTCAAGGGAAGTCCGCTTCCGGTTCGCACCACCCACCGGCTCTCTGCAAGCTTCTCTTCCTGACCGACTTCGTCATCGCCTTTAATTGAGTATCTTATCATCTCTCTCGGAATCCGTCAACTTTTTCTTTTGCGGGAGCTTCCCGGCATGACAGGAAGCTCCTCCGCTTTTACGGAATCAACCGGCCTTTGCGGAATCTTCCGGCCTTTACGGAATCTTCCGGCCTTTACAGGAGGTTCCGCTGAATCTTTCCGCTGATCGTCTTGGGCAGGGATTCGCGGAAGACCACGATTCTCGGATATTTATACGGAGCCGTGTGCTGCTTCACGTAGTTCTGGATCTCCTTGGCGAGCTCGTCCGAGGGCTCCGTTCCCTTTGTGAGAACGATGCTGGCCTTTACGACCTGGCCTCTCACCGGATCCGGCTCCGGGCTCACGCCGCACTCGAGCACATAGGGGAGCTCCATGATCACGCTCTCGATCTCGAACGGTCCGATCCGGTATCCGGAGGACTTGATCACATCGTCCGCCCGGCCGACATACCAGAGGAATCCGTCCTCGTCGCGCCACGCCTGGTCTCCTGTGTGATACCAGCCGTCGTGCCACACTTTCTGCGTCGCCTCCGGATCCTTGTAATATCCCTTGAAGAGACCGCAGGGCACACCCTCCTCCGTCCGGATGACGATCTCGCCGGGTTCGCCGTCCGCCACCGGATTCCCGTCCGGATCCATGAGGTCCACGTGGTAGAGCGGCGACGGTTTTCCCATCGAGCCCAGCTTGTGCGTTCCGCCGATGAGGTTGCCGATCGACATCGTCGTCTCGGTCTGTCCGAAGCCCTCCATGATCTGAAGCCCGGTCTGCTTCTCGAACTGGATGTACACCTCCGGGTTCAGCGCCTCTCCGGCTGTCGTCATGTGGACGATCGAGGAGAGGTCGTATTTTGATATATCCTCGCGGATCAGCATGCGGAGGATGGTCGGCGGCGCGCAGAAGGTCGTGATCTTGTATTTCGCGAACATGGGCAGGATATCGGACGCCTTGAAGCGGTCGAAATCATAGGTGAACACCGCGCCCTCGCAGAGCCACTGTCCGTACAGCTTGCCCCAGAGCGCCTTGCCCCAGCCGGTTTCCGAAATCGTAAAATGCAGCCCCTGGTCGCTCACCCCGTGCCAGTACCGCGCCGTGATGTAATGCCCGAGCGGATAGGTGTAGGAGTGGGCCGCGATCTTGGGATACCCCGTCGTGCCGGATGTGAAGAACATCAGCATGGTATCGCCGCCGCAGGGAGCGCCCTTCTTTCTGGTGAAATGCGCACTGAACTGCTCGATCTCCTCGTTGTAGTCGTGCCATCCCTCGCGGCTGCCGCCGACCAGGATCTTCAGCTCGAGAGAGGGGCATTTTACCGCCGCCTCCTCGACGTGCTCCGGCACCTTGTCCTCGACGGTTCCGACGATGGCCTTCACATCGGCCATATTGAACCGGTACTCGAAGTCGTGGGCAAGAAGCTGCGTCGTGGCCGGGATCGCGACCGCACCCAGCTTGTGAAGTCCCACGATCACATGCCAGAACTGATAGTGGCGCTTCAGGACCAGCATGACCTTGTCGCCCTTTTTGATGCCGAGTGACCGGAAATAGTTCGCGCACTGATTCGAGGCCCTCTTCATATCCCGGAAGGTGAACCGTCTCTCCGTCCCGTCCTTCGCGATGTGAAGCATGGCCAGCTTGTCCGGGCTCTTTCTCGCAATCGCATCGACGACATCGAATCCGAAGTTGAAGCTCTCGGTATTCTTGAACCGGATATCCGTAAGAAGGCCGTTCTCATCCTCCGTCGTCTCCACGAAGGCGTCGCTTACGAGCTTCTCCTTCGGGGCGCGCGTGCTGATGAGCGTATTCCGCAGCACGGTCTCCTTCTCGCCCGATCCCGGCATGACGAAGGCGAGGAAGACGCAGTCCTGTCCGCCGGTCGCGATCATGCCATGGGGCAGGGAGCTGTTATAGAAGATGCTGTCCCCCTCGCTTAAGTACTCCACGTTGTCGCCGACCTGGACCTTCAGCCTGCCGGACATGATGAAGTCAAACTCCTGGCCGGAGTGCTGTGTCATGTGGATGGGCTTGTCCTGCAGCTCCTCGGAGTACTCATACTTGACCCAGTAGGGCTCGGCCAGCTTATTTCTGAACATCGGCGCCATATTCATGATCTGGATGCCGTCCTCCTTGATCGGATCCTGGAGGTGGCCCTTCCGCATCACGGTGCAGGTGGACAGTCTCGCGCTCTGGCCTTCCAGCAGGTCGCTCATGCCGACGTTGAAGGTGAGGGCGCATTTGTGAATAAACGTGAACGGAATATCCGCCTGTCCGGACTCATAGGTCAGGTACTGGTCAACGGAAACCTCCGTCTTCTCCGCCATTTCAGAGACGGAAAGACCTGTGATCTCGCGCATTTCACGGATACGGTGTGCCAGATCCATCAGATTCATTTCATTTAAGGCAGCCATGATTGTTTCCTCTCTACGTTTTCTCTAATCAGCAGTTGCAGTGTCAGTTTGATGGATTTGGCATCAATCTTTGCCGGTGTATGTAAAAATAAAAAACACCCGTCTCAAAGATTCTTTGAGACGAGTGTCAATCACCCGCGGTACCACTCAAATTGCCGTATAGATACGACCACTCACCGGGATCCATCAATCCCTCTGCCTTCACGCAGCAATCACGGGAAGCGTCTACTTGGCTTTTGCTCTTCTCCCCCGGCATTCCTCATGCCGCGGTTCCAAAGCGCCCGCCTTTCGGGCTTCCGGCTCAGAAGTGATGGGCTCCCTGGACGTCCGCCTCCGGTTCTCACCTGCCACCGGTTCTCTGTGCGCTTCGTATCCGGGCCGTCTTCGTCATCGCCTTTAATTTGAGATCTTACCACCCTTTGCGCGGGACGTCAATTGTTTTTTCCTCCGGAACGCTTCTGAGGTTTCCCGCTTTGAGTTCCGGAAATTCCCCGCCCTGCCTTCCGGATCATCTTCACTTCGCAATCCGGATCTTCCCGGCTCTGCTCCAGGCCGAATAGTATATTTTGCCGGAGACCTTCCGCGTGGCGCGGATCCGCACGTAGTAAGTCTTTTTTGCCTTAAGCTTTTTGATGGTCTTCTTCACCGTCGCGGCCTTCTTCACATTGACGGTTTTCGCGGACCTGAAATTTTTCTTCAGCGCGTACTGGATCTGGTATCCGGTTCCGGTCGGATTCTTCTTCCAGCGCACCTTCATCTTTTTTGAACCGGCAGCCTTCACACTGACCAGCTTTACCGCGGCGGGATTCACCGTGAGAACCACTTTCTTCGAGGCAGCCCGATAGATGCCGGACGCCTTTGCTCCGATCGTAATAACAGCCCTCCCGACGAACCGCTTCGGAATCGTGATGATACCGTCAGCGTTCACTTTGATGCTTTTATTGCTGCTCTGATAGGTCAGCTTTCCCGTGCCCCTCCGCTTCGCGCCGACGGACACCTTCTGTACCTTCGTCTTTGAGGCCGCTGTGATGTCCTTTGCCGTAATCTGCCCTGCTATGGGGTTTACTTTGATCGTAACGGTGCTCTCGCCGTCCTCCAGATAGTTGCCGTCGCCCGCTGCCCTGACCTTCACGCTGAAGGTACCGGCCGTATTTTTCGGGATGACAACAAGTCCGCTCTCCGAAACTGATATCGCCGTGCTGTCCGGAGTATAAGTGACCTTTCCTCCCGTGACTTCCGCCTCGATCTGCAGTGTCTGTTCTTTTGCCGAAGCATTGACGGAATATGTGCCTTTCTTCAGCACCAGCGCATTTTCCGCCTTCGCAATGATAAATGTTCCCTTCGCGGTTCCGGTGTAATTGCCGGCTCCGGTGACTGTGACCGCCGCCGTTCCCGCCGCGGTGTTGTTCCGGAACGACACCCGATAGTCCGTGCCCTCGGTCAGTTTCTTTCCGTCAAGTGTCACCTCGGTCTTCGGCTTCAGAGCCTTTCCCGTATACACCGCGTCCGCCGCGGTCACCTCAGCGCCCGTGAGGTCAAGAGGCATGATGCGGTACGTGAGCTTTCTTGTCCCCTCATAGCCGCCGATGCCTTCGAGTGTGACAGAGGCCGTTCCCGCACTGATATTGTCCGCGTCTTTGCGGATGTAATCCGTCCCCTCCCTGAGGAGAATGCCGTTAAAGGAAACCGTGATCTCGGGTATAACTGCTGATCCCGTGTAGGGCTGTGGCTCAGGTCCGGTGATCTCGATGCCCTCGCCGTCAAGCTTTATACCGGTGATGCGGAAGGATCCCTCTGCCGTGCCCCTGAAGTTATGAAGACCTGCGGCAATGATTTTCGCCGTTCCCCTGTCTGTATTATTTTCCAGACTGAGCGTGTAGTCGATATTCTCCTCCAGTGTATGGCCATGGAGGGTGACGGTCACCGGAGGGGTGATCGGTTGGCCGCTGAAGACATATTCCTCCTTCTCCGGAACAATTTCAGCTTCGGAGAGATCCGCGGGACTGATGGTAAATGATCCGTTCAGCGTTCCCTCGCAGTTCTTAGTTCCGGTGACTGTGACCTGTGCCTCACCCGCGTCAACGTTGCTGTCGTAGCTGATCGTGTATTCCGCTCCTCCGGGCAGGCCGTTGACGTTAATCCGCGGTTCCTGTGCCTCCCCGGTGTAGGTGACCGGAGAGATATCGTCAAGACGGAACCCTGTGAGGTCGACCGGCTTTATGGTGAAGGTCCGGGTGAGAGTACCGGTGTAGTTGCCTTTTCCGGTAACTGTCATCGCGGCTTCTCCCGCGTCACGATTGTCAGTCAGCGTCTCCTCGTAATCGGCATTCTTCGCGAGCACATTTCCATTCAGACTGATCTCATATACCGGCGTTACGGCATCGCCTGTATATGTCTGATCCCCGATGTCCGTGCAGTCCGCACTGCTGAGATCGGCGGGCCATATGGTGTAGGAGAGAATTCTCTCACCCTTGAATCTGCCCGTACCCGTGATCCGGATCTTTGCCGTCCCGGCATTAATATTATCTAAGTCCTCTCTCTCGTAATCGCTGCCCTCTGTCAGTTCCTCCCTGTCATAGGCCAGCGCAAGCGCAGGATGCTGTTCCGCCCCGCTATAGACAAGTTCATTGTCCGCGATCTCCGCCGCGCAGTCTTCCACTGAAACCTTATAGATGCTGAAGGTTCCGTCAGCCCTTCCGGTATAATTGCCCCTGCCCGTAATACTTACGGACGCAGTTCCTTCCTCCGTATTCTCTGTGAACGCGGGTTCGGTATAATCCGTTCCGGCATCAAGCGTTCTTCCGGAGAGCGTCACGGTGACAGCCGGCTCTATGGGAGCACCTGTGTACCACTGATTCTCCGCTGCTACCAGCGCGTCTGTAAGATCTGCGGGGCTGACGGTAAAGCTTCCGGTCAGCGTTCCTGCACAGTTCCTGGTGCCGGTGACTGTTACTGAAGAAGTTCCGGCGTTGATATTGTCCGTGTATACTGTTTCAAACACGGCTCCGTCAGGCAGACCACGGACGGTGACCTGCGGGGTCTGTGCTTCCCCGGTGTAGGTAACGGGGGAGATGGGGTCGAGACTCAGCGAAGTGAGGTCGACCGGCTTTATGGTGAAGGTCCGGGTGAGGGTGCCGGTGTAGTTGCCCTTGCCGGTGAGGGTGAGGGAGGCCTCTCCCGCTGCCACGTTATTTGAGGCCGTCAGATCATAGTCCTCTCCATTTTTCAGCTCGGTGCCGGCTTTCCGAACCGTCGGCTCCGGGGTGATTGCCTGGCCGGTATAAACGACCGGGGAAAGGTCGGATACAACCGCTTCACTGATGTCAGCGGGAAGAATTTCAAAGCTTCCGGACGTATTCCCGGTATAATTTCCTTTCCCGGTGACAGTAACAGCCGCGGTTCCGGCATTTATATTGGATGAGTATCCGGCCTCATAATCTGCTCCGGCCGCAAGAGTCTTTCCGTTGAGACTCACCGTTAAGGCCGGAGTTAAAGGACCGCCGTCATAGGTCTGTACAGCAGCGGTTACAGAAGCCTCCGTTATGTCCAGAGGGGTTACTGTCACAGGGACAGTCAGTTCCTCACTCATAAAAGACGTGGTGAGATTGGCCGTTCCCGCCTTCACGGCGCCAAACGTATCCTCTCCCAGGTTCAAGACCTCAGAATCATCTGTCTGCCAGCTTAAAGCAGGCTGTACCGGTGCGGCTGAAGGCCAGGTTTCATTGGCATCATCCAGTTTCAGGAATACCGATGCCTGAGTTCCCGGATAGGCGTGATCGGCTCCGTATGGTACAGTCAGGCTCTGATCCGGTGAACTGACCGACAGAGATACCGATTTAATCAGGGTATCATCGACAGTAATCACCTCCGTCACTGTCTCATCTCTGGCCGGATATTCTGATGTATGTGCTGCATTTCCGAACTGCTGAACCCAGAAATGCCTTCGATTGAAGACAACATGGCCGATCCCTATGGTCTTAAAGTCGGAGGAGAGCATGTTCCGGCGATGCCCCTGGCCGGAGTAATTCTCATTATCCTCGCGCCACTGAATGAAAGTGTCCTTTACTGCTGATCTGCCGCCTGCGATATTCTCCCCGCAGGCTGTACCGTAAATACTATTTGAAGTACCCCATCCTCCTACAGAAGAGGAACGCTGCCGATTCGGGCGGGTATGCGCAAAGAGCAGGGCGATTTCAGCTGCCCTTTTCATGGCCGCTTTTTCCAGTTCATAGTCGTAGGTCAGGTCGCTTAAGCCGGTATACCGGGTTTTTTCCGTATCGCTACTGTCCCATGCCCACGCCTCATCGCTGTGACGAAATTCATTGATCATATCCAGCATCTGTCTGGCAGATGTCTGGTCATAGGTCACTTCAATGGCCAGTTCCGTTGTTCCTGCATATGCAGGAACAGAAAACCCGCAGATCGAAATCAAAGCCATGAAAATAATCAAGATAATTCCTGTCCTGTTTCTGAGGTATCTCATGGTGCCGCTCCTTACGTACTTTCTCAGACATTACTCATATTAACTACACACATAGTATATAATATGCTCATCCCGAATCACAAGATTTATCTGTGTTTCGAATTATTCTGTTGACGTATCTTTACCGCAAAGCTCTTTCTGTTTGCTGCCTCCATGAGCCTCTCCTCAGATGACGGCAGCCGCCTTGGGGCAGGCGGCTGTGAAGACAAGAAAAAACATCAGCAAAAAGCTGCCGCAGTGCGGCAGCCTCTTGATCCGGCTTCATTTTACATGATTCAATGTTCCGATAAAAAGCGGTATTCCCGTATCTGTATCGATGATAGCGTAGACGAACGGCCGGTTCAGGTAAACCTTCTTCTCCTCCATCTTCTTCGGAATGGAGCTGTTCTTCATGATCAGCGCGGTCACGGCTGCCGCCTCGGTTCCATCCTTGTTGAGATCAATATAGGTCTTGTGAAGAATATCGTCGATGCAGATCCCCGATGAGGACATTTTGGAGAAGTCGGCTGCCGGAGTAAAGGCGCTCACTATGCCCATCTTCTTCAGCGGATTCACGAGAGACGCGGAATAGTCGTAGCGGAATTCCGGCATACGGGTGTATACTCTCACGCCGCTGTCGACCCTCTTCCGGTACGCATCCATGATGTCCTGTCCGGTGAGCTGCGCGACGAAATCATCCGCGGAGGTTCCCTTCGGCGGAAGCAGCGCCATAAATGCGGTATTTCCGCCGCGGTAGTACTTCACAAAACCGCTGGCTCCTGCTGCCGTCACATAGGTGTGCTCCACTCCCTCGAGCATGGCAACCTTCTCCGCGGTGCCGTTGGCGGCAGTAAAGGTCCGTTTGCGGGTGCCTCCATAGGGCTCGGCCCATCCTCCCTTAAAATACACCGCATTCACCGCCACGGTCCTGGCCGAGGGCTCAAGACGGTTGATAATATCGGAGATTTTTCCTTCGGTGTGATTATAGGTCCAGTTGTTGATATCCCTCAGCGTCCGTGAATTAAAGGGAGACGCGTAAACTTCCGCGCCGTGTGAGCTGACGATCTTCTTCAGATAGGCCTTCTTCATTTTGGCCTCACCCTTTTTATACCAGAGCGAATTCGCAACCCGGTAATCCGTCGCCTGATCGCGGCTGAGTCTTCTGTGGAGGGTGTTCAGGTAGCGGCTGTATTTTCCGGCCGAAATCCCTCCCAGTGCCTTTTTCATCTCCGAAAGTGTTTTGCCGGAGGCGCCGCACTCGACGAGCGAGAGAGCCGTGAACACCGAATCCGGGGAGATGAGCACGTTTGTCCCTTTCTTCTCGGCCGCCACCGTCTCCTTTAAAAGCTCAACCGAGGAGTTTGAGACCGCCCGCACAAATGTGCTGTCCGCCTTCAGTGTCTTCGTCTTTTTCGCCTTGTATTTCTTCGTCACATTGACGGAGCT
>CAYLHR010000045.1:0-574 GCA_964383335.1 uncultured Lachnospiraceae bacterium | reverse complement strand
TTGCTGATCTTCTTCTCCTCAGCAGCGGGCGCGCTGACCGTCACCCTGCACTTCCAGGTCCTCTTCCCGATCGACGCCACAACATAGCAGCGGCCGGTCTTCTTCCCCGCCTTGATCCGCACCGTATGCTGCTTCCTGCCGCGCGGACGGAGCGTCACGAGCTTTTTGCCCTTCACGGACCACTTCACCTTTCTGCCCGTGCCCTTTATCTTCAGCTTCGCCGCGCTCCCCGCCGTAAGCGCGATACGGGTTCTCGTCAGCGAAACCTTCTTCTTCGCGGCGGAAACCGGTGCGGCAGGCACCGAGACCATCAGAACCGCAAGTACTGCTGCGAGCATCACACAAATTGACCGCTTGATTGTCTTCTTCATTTTCTGCCCTCCGTATGAGTCAAAAGGGACGGTTCTTTTTGACTCATTTTTATGCTGTGATCGTTTATGATAGAAAACCTCTGAGAAAAAACAATATGATCAAAACCTCTGAAAATACTGTGACCAAAAACCTCTGAAAAAACACTATGATCAAAACTGAAAAAAGAAGCAGGCCGTCCGCCTTTTAAGATGAGTCAAAGAAA
>CAYLHR010000044.1:1712-14202 GCA_964383335.1 uncultured Lachnospiraceae bacterium | reverse complement strand
GAGCCCGGGATTGCTGTTGATAAATTTCTCCATCGGCTTCGTGTAGCCGGCGACGATGACGACGAGATCGTCTCTGTGGTCCTCCATGGCCTTGAGGATCGTGTCGATCGCCTCCTGGCCGAAGGCGTCGTCCTTCTGGGCGAGCGCGTAGGCCTCGTCGATAAAGAGGACGCCGCCGAGCGCCTTTTCGATCTGCTCCTGCGTCTTCAGGGCCGTCTGCCCCACATAACCCGCCACGAGGCCGGAGCGGTCCACCTCTATCAGCTGGCCCTTCGACAGGACGCCGATCTGTTTATAAAGCTTCGCGATGATTCTCGCCACGGTTGTCTTGCCGGTTCCGGGATTTCCCGTAAAGACGAGATGGAGAGAAACCGGCACGGACTTGAGCCCGCCGTCCTTACGCATCTTCTGAATACGCGCGAAATCCGTCAGCTCCTTCACATCATCCTTAATCTTCGTAAGGCCGATCAGCTGGTCGAGTGTCTCGCGCGGATCCTCCTCTTTCTTTGCGGGGGCTTCCTCCGCCTGCGTATCGGAAACGGCTGTCTCGGAAGCGGATACCCCGGATTCAACCGTTCCGGAATCGGCTGCTCCGGATTCAACCGTCCCGGATTCGGCTGTCCCAGATGCCTCTGTCCCGGATGCGGCTCCGCCCTGCATGTCCAATCCCTGTTCCGTACCGGGACCGGCCGCTCCCGGCACTTGCTCCTTTCTAACGGGGACGCCGGCAGTCCAGTCCCCGCTTCCGCCGTCCGAGCCCGCAGTAGCCGGTCCGTCCGTTCCGTAGAGATCGCAGTATAATCCGGAGAGAAACCGGTTCTCTATAATTCCGAGGTTCTTGAGGCGTTCCAGCTCCTTGTCAATCTCCGGAATGTTTCCGTCCTTCTTACCAAACATGACCTTTCGTCCTCCCTCATTCTTTTATCTCAGGCGCATGCTTCGGCCTGCATGAGTCATATCTTTTATGAACATGAAGCAAATTACAACTTTCTTTAGACATTGTGAATAATGTGTGATACAATATGCGAGGAAGCCGCGTAAGAGCGGCACATGATATAGCGTAACACTTTTTCCCCATATAAAGGGAGCTGCTCCCCCTTAAGCGCTCCCGAATGAAAAGAGCGCCTCCCCTGGCGCTCTTTTCTTTTCTCCTTCTTTTCCGAAATTCCAAGGAGCTCCCGGGCCATGCATATTGCGGAACCTTTTCCGGCGCGGCATCACCGGTCCGCGGCGCCTCGTGACTTAAGCATCGTCTTGTTCTCATACATGGCGGCGTCCGCGCGGTCAAACACCGCGCCGAAATCCGCGTCGGCACCCATCCGGTATTCCGACATGCCGCAGGCGACAATGACGCCGCCCTCTCCGAGGCTGCGGGCATTTTCGAGAGCGAGCCTCTCGATGAGCGCCGCGCGGTTCTGATAATCCTGGCCGCGAAGAATGGCCGCGAACTCGTCGCCCCCGATGCGGAACACGGGGCTGTGCTTGAAGATATCGCAGATCTCCATGCAGGCCTTCCGGATGAATTCGTCGCCCGCCTGATGGCCGCAGGTGTCGTTGACGTGCTTCAGGCCGTTGATATCGCATACCGCGACGGCGAATTCAGTTTCCTTGCCGGAAAGAATCTTTCCGTTGATCTCCTTTGTCGTCTCCACATAGGCGTGCTTGCTCTTCACGCCGGTGAGGGCGTCGCGGTTCACGGCCGCCCGCGCAGAGTCGAGCTCCATCCTTCTCTCCTCCTCGCGGCGCATCTGCGCGTCCACGTTGCTGACACCGATGACGGTGTAGGAGGGGTCGTCCATGAGGCGCTGTCCCTTCAGATTGACATAGAGCATCTTTCCGTCCACCAGGCGCCCGTAGGTCATGGTGAAGGTCTGACCCTCCGCTGTTTCTCTGATCAGATTCTCCTTCAGAAGAGCGGAAGATACGCGTCTCCTGTCCTCTTTCCGGACGATCTCGCGCGTCCTTTTCTGCGCCTCGCTGAAGAAATCATCCCCCGCGGTCACAAGCTGGAATCTGTGTCCCGGTCCTCTCACCATGTATTCCATATAGTGATTGTCGTCGGTATTAATATAAAAGACCGTGAAATAGTCGTGCGTGAGCGCCTGGGCAATTCTCGTATAGGTGATATTGCTCACGGTCTTGAAGTAATCTTTTCCGTCGGAGGTGAAGCGCACCTTCTTCCCCTCCCAGAGAGAATCCATCCTGTCCGCTTCCCTGTCCTCCATGCGCGCAAGAATGAACTTCTCGAAGTCGGCAGCCGGAACCGGCTTCCCGAAATAATAGCCCTGCACGACATCCACGCCCATCGTGCGAAGACCGATCAGCTGCTCCTCTGTCTCCACGCCCTCCGCGATAACGGGAACGCCGAGATAGTCAGCGATATCGATCACAAGCTCGAGCATTTTCACGTCCTTCTTTCCGCCAAATGCGTTCCGGACGAACATCATATCGAGCTTCAGGGCGTCGATGGGAAGGCTGGAGATCATACCGAGAGAAGAATAGCCCGTGCCGAAATCGTCCATTTCCACACGGAAACCCAGCTCCCGCACTTTTGTCACGGTCCGGATGATGAGCTCGGCGTCATTGGTATAGGCCGACTCCGTTATCTCAATATAAAAATCGTCGGGCGTGAGGCCGAATTCCTCCAGGATTTCGGTCAGCACTTCCACAAGACCGGGATCGTATATGTCGACACGGGAGATATTGACGGACACGGGCACAGTGAAGCCGAACCGGTCCTTCCACTCCCGGACCTGGCGGGCCGCCTCTCTCCAGACATAGCGGTCGAGCTCCCAGATCATCCCGTTTTTTTCAAACAGGGAAATGAACCTTCCGGGACTGACAGATCCCAGGGTCGGGTGTTCCCAGCGGACCAGCGCCTCCGCGCTCACAAGATAAGGTCTGTCGGGGCGCACGTCGAATTTGGGCTGGTAGTGCACGCGGAACTGCCGGTCACGGATGGCCGCGTGAAAATCCTCTATGATCTGCGTGTTGAACAGCTCCTCCTCATGGAGGGTCTTATCATAGAGAGCCACCGAATTCATGTATGTGTTGCGCACGGAATCCGAGGCGATCTTCGCCCGGTCAAACCGCCGCTCAATATCGATGCTTCTGTCGGCATCGGAGTAGACACCCATGCGCAGGCGGGCAAGTCCCGCCACGGCATCATTTTTGAGGAATACTTCCTGCAGAAAATGATACAGATCGTCATGGTTTCTGCCGTGAGGAATATAGGCCAGAAATGAATCCGCCTGGCGCCGGCAGGCCAGCCCGCCCGTCTCACGAAGGAGCTCTTTCAGCCTCTCTCCCATGAGGCGGAGCACCTCGTCTCCGCAGGCCTTCCCGTAGCGCTCGTTCAGCATATGAAAATGATTGAAATCAATAAAGACCGCGTCCATGGACACGTCCCTGTGAAGCTCGTCGTACTGTTCCACGTACTTGTAGAAAAAGCCGCGGTTATAGAGACCCGTGAGCGGATCCCGCTCCGTCTCATCGAGAATCTGCCGGTCCTCGATGAATTCGATGGTGCGGCGGACCCTGGCCAGAACGACCTCGGGCTTGGGGTAAGGCTTCGGGATGAAGTCGATCGCGCCGAGGCTCAGGCACTCCACCTCGAGGTTCTGATCCGATGTGAGGACGATGACGGGAATGGACCTGTAATCCGGATGTTCCTTCAGACGCCTCATCACCTCGAGGCCGTGAAGCCCCGGCATGATCATATCGAGCAGGATGAGGCTCAGCGATCTGTGATGCTCCTCCACCTGCCTGAGGACTTCCGTGCCGTCTTCCGCAAAGAGAAGCCGGTAGTCCGACTGCAGCATCATGCCCAGTATTTCCCGGTTTACGGATTCATCCTCGGCGATCAGAATCAGGCGCTTTCCGGTGTTGAGCTGATAATTATTGTGTGTATCTGACATCCAGCGCCTCCTCCCTGTTATAAGCTCCGACAGACCGAATATCCATGCATGTTTCCGGATAAAACTCCAATCGATTTATCTTACCAGTTTTGGGCGGATTTTACAATGTCATAAGAAAATGCTCCGCTTCCGAAAAGTCCTTTGGCGTATCAATATCGAGAAGCTCCTCCTCCGAATCCGCCTCCACCAGGCGGACGGGCAGATTCAGGCGGCGGATGAGCTGTCCCCCGCCCCGGTCTCCGGTGAGGCCGCGGAGCCCGTCGAAATACATTTTCGGAAAAAGGACCGGATTCTTCCCGGTTCCGCCGTATGACAGGCGGAAGACCGTATCCCTTTCGCTCTCCTCCCTCTGCCTCCACGCCTCAAGCAGGCGCGTCACGCTCGCCGGCTTAAGAAGCGGCTGATCGCCTGCGGTGAAAAGACAGGCATCGCAGGGCGTGAGGTGCAGCAGGCCCGTGCGGAGGGAGGCGCTCTGCTCTCCGCCCTCATATAAAACGGTCCGGATCCGGCCGGCGCATGTTCCGTATGCGCCCCGGGCCTTTTCCGCCTCGATGAGGTTCCGGACACCCTCCCACCTTGTGACGATGAGAATCTCATCGACGTCCGTCTCGGAAACGCAGTCCAGGACGCGCAAAACGACCTCGCGGCCGCAGAGCACTTCGAGAAGCTTGTTCTTCCCATAGCGCTCTCCGAGCCCCGAGGCCATAATCATACATCCGATCTTCGGGCGGTTATACATGTTCTCCCCGCGCCTTTGCGCGGTCAAACATCACTTTTTTCACTGCCTTCAGAATATTCTCATATCCCGTGCATCTGCACAGATGGCCGGACAGAAGCTTTCTCAGCTCGTCGTCCGTGTAAATCTTTTCCGAATCCAGGATCTCCTTGGCGGAGAGCATGAATCCCGGGCTGCAGAAGCCGCACTGAATCGCCGTTTCATCGACAAATGCCTGCTGGATATCGCTCAGCTCGCCGTTCGGGCCGGTGAGACCCTCCAGGGTGATGATATTCTTTCCTTCCGCCCAGACAGCCAGATAGATGCAGGAATCAAACGCCTCGCCGTCAATGAGAACCGTACATGCGCCGCACTCACCGACTTCACACCCCTTCTTCACGGATGTGAGACGGTAATCATTTCTCAGCATATCCGTAAGAGACGCGCGCACATCGACGACTGTGCTGCGCTTTTTCCCGTTGATCGTGCAGGTCACAAGCTGATACTGCTTCTCCTCCTCCGGGAGCGGATCGATAAAGAGATCCTCCTTTTTCTCGCAATCACACATCGAAACTACCTCCGCTTCTTTCTATCGCCTCTTCGAGCGCTCTTTCGGCCATGGTCCGGCACAGATGCAGGCGGAACTCCTTAGAAGCCCTCCAGCTGTTCCGCGGCGTCACGTCTGAGAGAACGGCCTCGCCGCATTTCTCCACCGTATCGCGCGACACGGAAAGTCCGCGCACGGTTTCCTCGGCGTGGGCCGCGCGGATAGGCACGGGCGCCGCGACGCCGAAGCCGATTCTGATGTCGTCGATCGTCTTTTTGTCTTCGGACAGCTTCACGTTGACGGAACATCCCGTGGTCGCGATCTCAAGGGCATTCCTCATGCCGTACTTGATGTATTTTCCGTGATAGCCCTCATAGGACTTTTTCGGAATCCGGATCGCGGTCTGAATCTCGTTGTGGGCCATGTGGACCCTGCCGGGACCCGCGTAGAAGTCCACGAGGGGCGTCGTCCGCACGCCGTCCGGCCCCGTGATCTCCACGATGGCGTCGAGCGCGCAGAGCGTCGACGCGGAATCGGCGCTCGTCACGCCGTTGCAGGTATTGCCGCCCACCGTTCCGATCGCGCGGATCTGCGGGCTTCCCACCATATTCACGGCCTCTCCGAGCACGGGAATATACTTCTGTACAATGGGATCACTGTAAATGTGGTGGAAGGAAGTAAGGGAACCGATCCGGATCTCCCCGTCCTCCGTCATCGTCACTCCCCGGAGCTCGTCCAGCTTGTAGATGCTGACGAGCTCACAGCCGGCCAGCTTCCCGGCGCGGATCTTAATCAGCACGTCCGAGCCGCCGGCGATGATCACCGCCTCGGGGTGCTCCTCAAGCAGGCGAATCGCATCTTCCGTGCTTTTCGCCTCATACAAAGCTTTTATATCGTACATGATCTACCTCCCTTAAATGAGTCCTTCCTCCCGGAAACGCCTGAACAGCTGATGCGGATTCATCGGGAGCTCGTTGAAAGCAACGCCTGTCGCCTGCAGAATCGCGTTTCGGATCGCCGGCGCGACCGGGACAACGGGAGGTTCTCCGAGCGCCTTCGTGCCGTAGGCACTGGTGGGCTCTGCGTTCTCGACAAACTGCGCCTCCAGATGCGGATGATCCATAAAGGACGAGAGCTTGTAGTCGAGCAGGTTATCGTTCAAAAGCCTTCCTGTCTTTTCGTCATAAATCATCTTCTCGGACAGCGCATATCCGATGCCCATGCTCATGCCGCCCTCGACCTGGGCCTTCGCGAGCGCCGGGTTGATCAGCGTGCCCGCGTCATGCACATTGATGATGTTAAGAAGCTTGACCTTGCACATGGCGATATCCACCTCGACCTCGGCGAAGCAGCAGCCGAAGCTGTAGGCGTTGGACTTGGTCTGGGTCGTCATCTCCATGGCGGGGTGATCGCTGTGGTTGAGATCATAGATGGAGTGCGTCGCGAAATCACCGATCGACATCATCACTCTTCCGTCGGATACCCTGACGATATTGCCGTCTATGATATCGCAGAGATAGGGCTGCATCCGGGTGTACTCGAACGCCTTCTCGAGAATCTTCTTCTTGAAGGCCTCCGCACAGTTGCGGATCGCCATGCCCGCGACGTAGGTCTGGCGCGACGCGTAGGCGCCTGTTCCGAACGGTGTGATATCCGTGTCCTGACATGACATCACGTGGACCATTTCGAACGGAAGGCCCAGCGTCTCAGCCGCCATCTGGCTGAAGGCCGTGTCCGCGCCCTGTCCGATCTCGGTGTCGCCCACCTGGACCTGGATAGAGCCGTCCTGATTCATGACCATGCGGCAGCCGGCCGTCTCGAGGGCGATCGGCCACACGGCCGTGTTGTACCACAGAACGGACATGCCGATGCCTCTCCGGATATTTCCGGTCTGATGCTCGTATTCTTTGTGCTTCCGCTCGTAGTCGATGTAGGCCATGCCCTTGTCGATGGTCTGATTGAACGTATCGCTGTAGAGCTCGTTTTTCGAAAATGCGTCAACAAACCCCACCGGCATCAGGTGCTTTCTCCGGAATTCGATCGGGTCAAATCCCATCTTAAGACAGATGTCCTCCGTGTGGGATTCCACGGCGAAGATGGCCTGGGCCATGCCGTAGGACCTCATCGCCCCGGCCGGCTGGCGGTTCGTGAAAACCGTATAGGAGTCGCACTCCACATTGTCGCAGGGATAGAGCTGCGGGAACGCGCCCATTCCCTTGGCCGCGATCGCGTGTCCGTGAGAGGCATAGGCGCCCTGATTGGACCAGGCCTCCAGCTTTCTCGCGACGATGGTGCCGTCTTTTTTCAGATAGGTTGTGATATGGCTTCGGATCGCGTGGCGGACGCGCGTGTTGGTGAAGGTCTCCTCGCGCGTGCACTCCAGCTTGACGCATCTGCCGCCGACCTGCGTGCAGAGATAGGCACAGAGGGGCTCGTACAGAACATCCTGCTTGTTGCCGAAGCCGCCGCCGATATAGGGCTTTATCACGCGGACTTTGCCCCAGTCGACGCCGAGAGCCTGCCCTACGACACGGCGGACGATGTGCGGGATCTGGGTGGACGCGACCACCACAATTCTGCCGTTCTCCATGTAGGAGTAGCAGACGTGATTCTCGATATGACAGTGCTGCACGGAGGGGGTGTCATACCACCCGTCCACGCAGATCAGATCGGGATCTTTGATCACTTCCTCATAATTGCCCTTTCGGATGGACGTGTGAGCGAGCAGATTGTTCGGATATTTTTCATGCAGCTGCGGCTGTCCGTCCTCCAGAGCCTTCTGGGCGTCAAGAACAAAGGGAAGTTCCTCATACTCCACCCTGATCTTTCGCACCGCCCGGTTCGCGGCGACCTCATCCTCAGCTACCACCGCGGCCACATCGTCCCCGTAGTAGCGGATATGCTTCTCCAGCAGGTGACGGTCCGCCACATCCTGATGAGACGGATCCGTCGACCACGGATGTCCGGCTGTCGGGAACGGATAGTCCGGCACGTCAAAGCAGGTGACAATCTTTACAACGCCCGGCACCTTCAGTGCCTCGGAAATGTCCACCTTTTTTACAATGCCATGTGTAATCTCGGCGTGCCTGATCTTCGCGATCAGTGCGCTTCTGTCACAGAGATCATCTGTGTACTTCGTTCGTCCGGTCGCCTTATCGTAGGCGTCCACACGAGGAAGACTTTTACCGACGATCATAATACAGCTTCACCTCCCTGTGAAAATATAATTTTTTAGACACGCTAAAAATTATTTATATTCTACTCCTTATTTTTCAGTTCGTAAAGCTTTTTTCTCTCTTTCTGCAAGGAATTCCGCGGCGTCATCAGGTATATTGTCAATCGATTCATCGACCTGAACCGAAATTGGCTGCTTCTTATACAGTATATCATACATTATTGGAATTATAAATAATGTCATCAAAGTTGCGTACGCAAGTCCTCCGGCGATGACGATAGCCATGCCCCGGCTCATCTGACTGCCCATGCCGCTTCCGAAGATCAGCTGTCCCATGGCCAGAATGGTCGTGAGCGCCGTCATGAGAATCGGCCGCATGCGGGTCTGCCCCGTCGCGATCAGCGCGTCCCATCTGGAAAGTCCCCCGATCCGCAGCTGATTCGTGTAGTCAACAAACACAATTCCGTTGTTGACGACCGTTCCCATAAGGACCAGGAAGCCCATAAGCGACATCATGGAGAGCTGCTCTCCGCTGAGCAGAAGGCCGATCATGCCTCCCGTGAAGGCGAGCGGAACCGTAAACAGGATGATAAAGGGTGACAGCAGGCTCTGGAACTGGGCAACCATGACGAAATAGATAAATGAGAGCGCGAGCGCAATCATCTTGCTCATCTGGGATACCATTCTGTCCACCTGCGTCGTCTCGCCCGCAAGCTCGATCGAGTACCCGTTCGGCAGCTCCTTCGAGATGCGGTCCAGCTCCGGCCGCAGTTCCCTGGTGAGAAGGGTCGTATTGTATCCCTCCCCCGTTTCGGCCGACACCGTCATATACCGCTTCTGATTTTCGCGGCTGATGGACGAGGGAGCCGTGGTCTCCACGATGGTCGCGAACTCCCGCAGCCGATGGACCTTCTCCTCCTCTTCCTCCTCTTCTTTCTTCTCTCCGTCTTCTTCGTCGGATTCCTCTTCGTCGGATTCCTCTTCGGAATCCTCTTCCGACTCCTCCCCGGAAAATGCGTCCATAAGAGACGATCCGTCTCCTCCGAACATATCCGACATGGAAGCGCTCCCCGAACCGGACATGCCGCCCGACATGCCTCCGGCCATCGCGCCCGACATGCCTCCGGCCATCGCGCCCGACATGCCGCTTCCTCCCTGCATCATGCCCGCCGCAACGGCGCCGGTCTGCCCGGCCTGAAGCTCCATATCCAGCAGATTCTCTCTTGTCAGGATGTCCGTCTCGTCCTTCACGATGACCTCCAGATTGAGATCCCCGTCAGTGATGGACGTGGACGTCACCTGTGTCTGCGTGCGCGCGGATACCTCGGCAAAAATCTGGGCAACCGTAAAGCCCTTCGCCATCGCCTTGTCCTTATCAATGATGAGATGAAGGGCCTTGTCGTCGTCCTCGGTTCCGTCGGACACATTTTCAAACCCCTCAATCTTTCCGGCTGCTTCCGCGACCTGCGCGCTGATCTCTCTCACCCGGTCGAGATCGTTCCCGTAGATATTGACGCTCAGGCCGGAGCCAAGAAGCGCGGATGTGTCGGACATGCCTCCCGCCGAGACAGTCACCTCGCCCGGGAAGTCCTTCACAGCCTCCTCAATCTCTTTTACCATCGCTTTTACTTCATTGCCGTTTACGCCTTCCTTCGCGTTGAGATAACAGACGTAGGTCCCGTACCCGCCGGAGTCCCCTCTCATGCCGGAAATCAGCGAAACCGTTCCCGCCTGATCCATGGCGCCGATGTCCTCCACGCCCTCGACAGCCGACACTTTCCGGAGGATCTCCGTCACCTCGGCGTAGGAGTCCTCTCTCGAGGCGTCCTCCGGCGTGACGATCGACATCTCGATCGTATCCGAGGTCATCTCGGGAAGAATCACGATGCCCATTCTGATGAGCGCGACGATACAGAGCGCGAGCATGGCGACGGATCCGAGCAGGGGAACCGCCTTGTGTCTCAGACAGAAAAGCAGCATCTTTTCATAGGAGCCGAGAACCCGGTCAAATGCGGTCTCCCGCTTCGGCTTCACCTTCCGGAGTATGGCGCTCGCGGACGCCGGTATCACCGTAAGCGCCACCACGAGTGACGCCGTCAGGCAGTATGTGATGGAGAGCGCCATGGGCACGAGCAGAGAGCGCACGGTTCCCTCCGTAAAGACCATGGGAAGAAAGACGCAGACGGTCGTCAGCGTCGAAGATATGATCGCGCCCGAAACCTGCCGCGCCCCCTGTACGGAGGACCCGGCCGCGGATACGCCCCTCTGTCTCAGCCGTATGATGTTCTCCATCACGACGATCGAGTTGTCGACCAGCATGCCGATGCCGAGCGACAGGCCTCCCAGCGTCATGATATTCATGCTGAGGCCCGTAAAATACATCAGCACAACCGTAAACAGCACGGAAAGCGGGATACTGATTCCGACCATCAGCGTGGGCCGGATATCCCGGAGGAAAAGCGCCAGAATCAGGATGGCAAGAAATGCGCCAAGTCCCATGCTGGTCAGAATGTCCTTTACAATCAGGGTGATATACTCGCCCTGATCCATCAGCGTGACGAAATGAGTGCCCGGCTGGTCCTCCTCGACCTCCGTCATCGCCCGCGCGATATTGCGGGACACCTCGTTGGTTCCCGCAGTCGAGCCCTTGAAGACGGCGAGCACGACGGCCTCGTCCCCGTTTACGCTGGTGAAGCTCTGGTCAGCGTTGTCGATGACGGTGATATCCGCGACGTCGCTTAACCGGATCATCCCGATCTCCTCCGCGTCCACGAGGAGGGCGTCCGAAATATCCACGGAGCTCGTATACTCCTCTCCGATGCGGAGAAGCCAGGCGTTGTCGTCCTTATCGTCGATATAACCCGCCGGCATGGAGAAATTCTGCGCGTAAATCAGCTGGCTCAGGGTTGCCGCCGAGACCAGGGAGTCCACATTCGCGTTCTCAAGCGCCTGCTTCTTCGCGGTCTCATACTGATCCTCCGCGGAATCGAGCGCCGCCTTGGCCTGCGAGAGCTGTCGCGTCGCCTCGGAGAAGCCGACCGCCGCGTCCAGCTGTCCCTGGAAGAGAGCGGCGGTCCCGGCCTCAATCCCGTCCAGCATCTCCGGCAGCTGCGCGACCACGCCCTCCGCTTCAAAGAGGGCGGACTCCACCGCGCCGATCTGTTCACTCAGATAGCCGTCTATATCCACCTGCTCCAAAAGCGCGAGGGCGGATCTCACCTGGGCCGCGGCGCCGGTCAGCGCCGTGATTCCCTGCGCGAGCGAGGAAGAGGTTCCCTGCTCCAGCTGCTCCGCCGCGTCCTGAAGAGCGGACGAGGCTTCAAGCAGCTGCTTTTCCGCGTCACTGACACTTTGTTCAATCTCCCCGGAGGAGGGCGCGCTGATCTGTCCCTGCGCAGGGGCGTCCGGAAGCCCGGGGACGGATATGACCGAGCCCTCGGACTCGTCATCCGCTTCGCCCGTCTGCACCTCGGGCAGATAGGGGGCGATGGCGATGCCGGCGGCCTCCGCCGCCCTCTGCACGTCCTCTCCCGCCGCGCCGCCGCGGATTGCCGCGATCAGAATCTCCTTCAGCTGCTCCGCAGCCTGATTCGCCTCGCCGTCCGCGCTCTGCGCGTCGTCGCGGGCACCGCTTCGAGACGAGGAAATTTCCTCGTAAACCCTCTGCTGCTCCTGCTGTCTCGCTTCGGCTGCGGCCGCGGCTGCTGCCGCGGCATCCAGAATATCATCAGGTGCCTCCGCCCCCTGCGCCCCCTCAGCCGCCGCCCGGGCTGCGTCCTGCGCCGCCATGGCCTGGGCCCAGGCGCCCGCGGCTGCCCCGGCGATCTGCTGAATCTGGGCGTCCGTCAGGCTCCCGATGGAGGTCTGATAGGTGTTCAGGGCATCTGACACGGACTTTTCCACCGCGCCCTCAACCCGTCGAGCATTATGATCCGGGCGGACGGCAGTTCCGTGCTCACGGATCCCGGCATCACCCGCACCGCGTTGGAAAGTGCTCAGGCGGCCTCACTCACCAGCAGCATACACGAAACCGGGAACCCGGAATACATGGCACCGGAGCTTTCGTTCGGCGGGACGATCGACGGACGGGCGGATGAATATTCTCTCGCGGTGATCTATTACCAGATGCTCACCGG
>CAYLHR010000044.1:0-1677 GCA_964383335.1 uncultured Lachnospiraceae bacterium | reverse complement strand
ATGCAGCACGCCTCCAGCCCTGTTCCCTCCGTGGCGGAATCCGTCGCCGGTGTACCCGAACAGGTCGACCGGGTTCTGCGCACAGCACTGGCCAAAAGTCCGGAAGAGCGCTTCCCCAATACGCAAGTTTTCGCAAACGAGCTGCGTGCCATTGCCGGTCTCTCCGTCCCGGATTCAGACGATGACCTGCTGCCGGGCGAACTCCCGCCAATGGGAAAGCGTTTTTCCACCCCTGAAAAAATGGACCGCGAGGTTTTGCTGCGGAAGCTGCGCATTCCAGCCATCGCTTTAGGGATCCTTGCCATCATCGCCCTGTTCATCATCCGCTTTTACACCTCCGTCCGCATTCCGGCAGCACTGCGCAGCCAGGCTGCAACCGAAACGGAAGCCTGGATCACTGCCCACCTGCCGACAGATACCCCAACGCCCACCCTCACACCGACAGCCACCGACACACCCACACCGACCCTGACACCGACGGAGACCTTCACGCCTACCTTCACACCAACAGCGACCGACACCCCGACACCGACAGCAACACCCACCAATACCGAAACGCCAACCGTCACCCCAACCCCGACGGATACGCTCACGCCCACCATCACGCCGACACCAACGGATACATTTACCCCAACGATGACCTTCACCGCAACGCTCACACCGACCGCCACCAACACGCCGACCGCCACAGCGACCGACACACCCACACCGACGCCGACCAATACCGACACGCCAACACCAACCCCGACAGATACAGCAACCCCGACGCCCACCGCGACGGAGACACCAACGCCGACACCAACCAATACCGACACGCCTACACCAACCCCGACGGACACGGCAACACCGACACCCACAGCGACCGACACGCCGACGCCAACGCCGACCGATACGGCCACACATACACACACAGCTACGGACACAGCACCGCCCACACCCACCGCGACGGACACGCCCACACCAACCGCGACCTACACCGCAACGATCACACCGACCGCTACCAACACACCGACGGCCACGATGACCTTTACTCCCAGCGCGACACCCACCAACACGCTGACACCCACCATCACCAATACGCCGACCGTCACACCAACGCCAACAAAAACACCGACTGCCACCATCACGCCGACTGCGACCATGACCTTCACGCCGACCATGACGCCAACTGCCACGCAAACGCCCTCTGCTACCCCAACACTCAACCCGCTGCAATCCGCGGCACGCGAGGCAGAGGGATCCAACCGCGGCCTCGTCCGGGTCAAAAACGACGCTTTTGTCCTGATCCGGGACAAAGCAGACAGGAATGGAAACGTCGTGATATCCGCCGCCAACGGCAGCACGCTTGAGCTGCTCGGCGAAAATGTATCCAGGGATAATCAGACCTGGGTCCGGGTGCGGACAGACAAAGGTTACGAAGGCTGGATCCCGCAGTCAGCGGTGATCCCGGTGACCGCTTCCGTGAACGTCAAAGGTGTGGAAATGATCTACATCCAGGCCGGGAACTTCCTGCTCGGCACGGACGCGTCAGTCGATCTCTACGCCAATCCAGGCACCGACACGCCCATGACGGAGATGTTCCTGGATGCCTATTGGATCGGGAAGACTGAAGTCACCAATTTGCAATATAGAGCCTGTGTCAATGAAGGCATCTGCGAATATGAACCGCTGCGTGAT
>CAYLHR010000043.1:2264-15113 GCA_964383335.1 uncultured Lachnospiraceae bacterium | reverse complement strand
CGTCCTTTCTCAGCTGCCGGACCGTCTCGCGCGCGATGATCTTGGAGCCGACCGCGGCCTGGATCGGAATATCAAAGAGCTGCCGCGGGATCTCTTTTTTGAGCCTCTCGCACATCTGTGAGCCGCGCTTGTAGGCGTTCGGCGCGTACACGATAAAGGACAGGGCGTCGACCGGCTCGTGATTTACAAGAATATCCATGCGGACGAGCTCGCTCCTCTCGTAGCCGGAGAACTCGTAGTCGAAGGAGGCGTAGCCCCTCGACCGGCTCTTCAGCGTGTCAAAGAAATCATAGATGATCTCGTTTAAGGGCATTCTGTATTTCAGCACCGCCCTCGTCGTCTCGAGATACTCCGTGCCCTCATAGATGCCTCTCCGCTCCTGGCAGAGCGTCATGATGGGACCGATATATTCCGTCGTCAGCATGATCTCCGCCTCCACCATGGGCTCCTCCATATAGTCGATCTCGGAGGGGTCGGGCATGTTGGTGGGATTGGTGAGCTCGATCATCTCCCCGTTCGTCTTATAGATGCGGTAAATGACGCTGGGCGCGGTCGTGATGAGATCGAGGTCATACTCCCGCTCCAGCCGCTGCGTCACCACGTCCAGGTGAAGCAGGCCGAGAAATCCGCAGCGGAAGCCGAAGCCCAGCGCCTGGGACGTCTCCGGCTCATACTGAAGCGCCGCGTCGTTCAGCTGCAGCTTCTCGAGCGCGTCCCGCAGATCCGGGTAGCGCGGGGTCTCCGCCGGATAAATGCCGCAGTACACCATGGGCTGGGGTTCCTTGTAGCCGGGCAGGGCCTCGGCGCAGGGGCGGTCCGCCTCCGTCACGGTGTCTCCGACCCGGGACTGCTTCATGTCCTTGATGCTGGCCTCGAGATAGCCGACCATGCCGGCCGTCAGTTCGTCGGCGGGGATAAACTTGCCCGCCCCGAAGATGCCGACCTCGGTCACCTCGAATTCCGCGCCGGTCGCCATCATGCGGATCTTCGTGCCCCTCCTCACCTGCCCGTCAAAGAGGCGGATGAAAATGATGACGCCTCTGTAGCTGTCATAGAGAGAGTCAAAGATAAGCGCGCGGAGCGGCTTTTCCTCATCTCCGTCCGGCGGGGGAAGCCGGTGCACGATGGACTCCAGCACCTCGTGCACATTGAGGCCCGTCTTGGCCGAAATCCGGGGCGCGTCCATGGCCTCAAGCCCGATCACGTCCTCGATCTCCTGCGCCGCCTCGTCGGGCTGCGCGCTCGGCAGGTCAATCTTGTTGATCACGGGTAGAATCTCGAGATCGTGGTCGAGCGCCAGATAGACGTTGCCCAGCGTCTGCGCCTCCACGCCCTGGGTCGCGTCCACGACCAGCACCGCTCCGTCGCAGGCCGCAAGGGAGCGCGAAACCTCATAATTAAAGTCGACGTGGCCGGGCGTGTCGATGAGGTTGAACACATACTCCTTCCCGTCGTCCGCGCGGTATACGGTCCGCACGGTCTGGGCCTTTATGGTGATGCCTCTCTCCCGCTCGAGGTCCATGTTGTCGAGGACCTGATCCTGCATCTCCCGCTCTGTCAGGAGACCGGTCTTCTCGATAATCCGGTCGGCGAGTGTGCTTTTTCCGTGGTCAATGTGCGCGATAATGCAGAAATTCCGAATACTGTTCTGGTCCATAAATCCCCGCTCTTTCCGATCTCCTCTTTGAGGCAGTACGCCTCCGCCTTTTGCTGTCAGATTAATGTATCATATGCCGGCACAGATTGCAAACGTATGTTCACTGCCGGAAGCCGGTCCGCAGCCGGCTCCCCCTTCTTCTTCTCCCCGCAATGTGCTATGATAGCGGTTATGAAAGATCTGATCGAGGACATCAAGAACGGAAGCTTCCGCCACGTCTACCTGCTCTACGGGGACGAGGCCTATCTGCGCCTGCAGTACCGGGACAGGCTGGTCGCGGCCCTTCTCCCCGACAACAGCGGCATGAACCTGAATACCATGAGCGGCAGGGAGGTGAGCGAGGGCGCCGTGATTGATCTGGCGGAGACGCTCCCCTTCTTCTCGGACCGCCGCGTCATACGTCTCGACGACACCGGACTTTTCGACAGGTCCGCGGAGCTGCTTCCCGACTACATGAAGACCCTCCCCGACTATCTGTACCTCATTTTTACAGAGAGGGACGTGGACAGAAGGGGCCGGATGTATAAGGCCGTAAACAAGGCCGGCCGCTGCGTGGAGTTCAAGGAACAGAGCGGCAGATCCCTCACCTCCTGGGTCCTCAAAATGTTCAGCGGCGCGGGCCTCCGGATCCGTCCCTCGGACATGGAGCTCTTTCTTTCGCGGACGGGCACCGACATGAACCGCATAAAGCGGGAGGCGGACAAGCTGGTCTGTTACTGTGCCGGCAGAAGCGAGATCACGGAGGCCGACATACACGCCGTGACCTGTGTTCAGACGGAGAGCCGCATATTCGACATGGTCGCCGCCGTGACGGGACACCGCCTGCGTGAGGCCATGGAGCTCTACAAGGATCTGCTTTCTCTTAAGGAACCTCCGCTCCGCATCCTCTATCTCATCGGCAGGGAATACCACCGCCTCCTCATCGTAAAGGAAATGCTGGAGGAGGGATGCAGCGACCAGCAGATCGCGCAGAAGGCGGGAATGCCGCCCTTTGCGGTCAGGAAGAGCCGCTCCCTTCTGTCCCGCTATACGCGGGAGCGCCTGCTCGCGGCCGTGCGTACCTGCACGGAGGCGGAGGAGGCCGTCAAGACGGGTACACTTGCCGAGGGACTCGCTGTCGAGCTGATTCTGTCGGTTCTCGGCGGCCCGTGACCGCGGGTGCGGCAGGGCGGAAAAACAGGGAAAAATCATCCGTTTCCCGCAAAAAACCGCTTGACATCGGAGAATCCTTATCATAGAATATCATCTGTATGTTCCGCCCATGCCGCAAATTTCGTGTCTCTATGGCTAAAGGAGGAACTTCCGGAAAAACCATAGATTATCATGAAAGACGGAGGAAAGAGATTTGGCTAATATCAAATCTGCGAAGAAGAGAATTCTGACAAGCGCCAAGAGGGCGGAGAGAAACAAGGCGGCGAAGTCCGAGGTCAAGACCTCTGTGAAGAAGGTTCTGGCTGCGGTCGAAGCGGGTGACAAGGATGCTGCGAAGAAGGCGCTCACGGACCTTCAGGGCGTGATGGGCAGAGCGACGGCCAAGGGCATCTACAAGAAGAACACCAATTCCAGAAAGATTTCCCGCATGGCCAAGGCCGTGAACAAGATGGACTGAAATATTTTTTAAGAGCCGGCATCAGTGATGATGCCGGTTCTTTTTTTTGCGCGATAAGGCCTGAGAATGCGCGCATGCGAACCACTCTAATGACAGCTCCCCCTCATCCCTGCCCCGGGACCGCGGAAGGTCCGCATGCTCCAGCTCTCTCCGTCCGTCACCACGGTCACTGCTCCCGATAGATCCGTCCGCGCGATCTCCGACCCGCAGTCGGAAAGACGGCCGGTCAGATCCGCGTGAGGATGTCCGTAGCGGTTTCCCGCACCGCAGGAGATGACGGACAGATCCGGCCGGACCGCCGACAGAAACTCAGCGGGAGTCGAATAGCCGGATCCGTGGTGCGCGACCTTAAGCAGCTCGTAATCGGCCGCATTTTCGTACCTGTCCGAAAAGCCGCTGACCATCTGCGCCTCGCCGGGCCCGCTGATATCCCCCGTAAACAGAGCGTCAAACGCTCCGAAGTGAAGCGCGTAGGCGACGCACTGGGCATTGAGGTCCGGAGGCGTGCCCTCAAGGTCGGGATCCGGGTTCAGAACCCGGAGAACCGTTCCCCCGAAGTCAATCCTGTCTCCCTTTCTCAGCGTGAGAACGCGGATGCCCAGGCGCTCCGCCCTTGCGGCGAGGCCCCGGTACTGCTCGTCCTCAGTCCTCATATACGGGAGGAAGAGCGTGCCGATCCTCACATGGGAGATCCCGCTCTCCGTCATGTCCAGCAGTTCCAGAATCCCGCTCACGTGATCCTTGTCCATGTGCGTCACGATGACATAATCGAGCCGGCCGGTTCCCTCAAAGTTGAGATACGGCAGAATCCTGTATTTTCCGACTTCCTTTTTGGTCGTCGATCCCCCGTCCGTCAGGATCGATGTCCCGTCCGGAAGTCTGAGAAAGACGGAATCCCCCTGTCCGACGGAAAGAACGGTCACGGTGAGCTTCGTCCTTCCGCCCGCGAGACGCACAAGATCCGACGGCAGCTGCCGCGGGAGGACAAGAACGAGAAGCGGGAGCAGGGGCAGAAGCAAAAAGCGTCTTTTGAAATGACTCCATCTTCCGCTCACACAGGTCCATCCGGCAAGAAACAGAAGATAGACGGCGATCTGCGCGGGGCGGGGCCGCCCCGTTATGAACACGGCACAGGGGATCCGCCCGAGGGCGGCAAGGAGCGCGTTCAGCGCCCTGATGAGAAATACAGCCGGCAGGGAGGCCGCCGGCAGCACAAGACCCGCCATGCCGGAAAGAAGGATGACGGGAAGGAGGGGAACCGCGATCAGATTGACCGGTATGCTGAAGAGAGGCAGCTCCCCGAAAAACCATAGGGTAAGGGGCAGCATCCAGAGCGTAAGAAGCAGGAGCTTCATCACGCCCCCGCGGTCCCTGAAGACCATGAAGGCGGCCGCGGCTCCGAAGGACAGGAGAAAGCCCGGCGCGCGGATGCTGAGCGGATTCTCCATGGCGATGAGAAGGGCGGCCAGGGCCAGGGCCGTCGGCGGATCATAGGTCCGGCCGGACAGCCTGGCGCCGATGAGGAGGCCGAACATGAGAAATGCGCGCACGGTCGAGACGCTCATGCCGGTGAATACCGTATAGAAAAGCATGAGGGCGAGCGACAGGATCCCGGACAGAAAGAGCGGAACCCGCCCCGTCCTCCATCTTCTGCCGCGCCGCCTCCTTCGCCGCGGGAGCAGCCGGGCGGAAAGAGATGCACAGAAGAAGCAGATCCGGCTGAGAAGCCGGAAAAGGCCCATGCCGAGTACCGAAAGATGCAGGCCGGAGATCGCGATCATATGCATGATCCCGCCGCTCTTCCACAGACTCCCCGTCTCATCCGGAAGCCCGCTTCTGTCTCCGGTCAGCATGGCCGCACAGATCCCGGACACATCCTCCGGGAACACCTGCGCAATCCTCCGGGAGACCGCATCTCCCATGTTCGAAATGCCCTCCCGGAACACATCCTTCTCTTTCTTTAATACGCGGATATCCGGATTCCTCATCCGAAAGACGGTGTCCTCCAGACGGGCATAGAAGCGCGCGTCGTACTCACCGGGATTCTCCGGCCCGGCCGTTTCCGTAAGGATTCCCTCCGCCGACAGGATATAACCGGCCGGATACCGCTCTCCCGCCTCAAGATATAATTTGATTTTACCGATGGGAACTGTTTCTGAATGATGGACAAGAGATGCGCGCGAAAGGACGCACACCGTGTCCGCCTCCCGGATCTTGGAGCGCTCCACACACCCCAGAACGACAGCGCGCGGGGTTTCAGACAGGATGGAGCGGATCCCGGCATCGTCCGCCGTCCCCCCGCCGCCGCTTATGAAGCCGTACACGGCGAGGAGAATCAGCGCGATGAGACACAGGAGGCAAAGAGGGCGTCTCGCCATCCTCTCCTCCTACTGCTTTGGACCGGGGGATCAGGAATTCACATTTTCGACGAGTGAAAAATCCTCCCGGAAGGGCGTTGAGAGGTCAATGCTGTCGAGGAAGGTGCGGTTGCTCTCTCCCTCGATGGAGATCTGTACCTCCTCGATCCCCTCGCACTTGGCGAGAAGCGAATTCACGATGGAATAGACCGGGAGGCGCTTGTCGAGATTGGTGAGCGCATTGGTCTCGAACGCCTGGTTTAAGTTGACATAACACACACCGTTTGAGCTGGACACATTGATGATCTGGGTCGTGGAGGGGACCGTGGGATAATTGCCGCTGTCCTTGGGACCCGCGATCACCCGCTCGACAATCGCCCACTCGAGGGGCTTGCTCGCGGAGTAATAGATGGACCTCCCCTCCGCGCGGAGCGCCGTGCCGGCCTCGTTGGCGTAATACAGGTTGATTGTCGTATTCTGAATGGTATTGATCTGCTTGCCCGCGTCCTCCACGAAGGAATTGGCATTCATGATGCCGAGCGCCACGCCGTCGGGGGACACCGCGTCGTCCCCCTCGATGGTGAAGCACACCCGTTCCACGTCGTCCGCCTGAACCAGCGTGCGCACGATTCCCGCCCGCACGAGGACCTCGCGGGTACTGCTCATGTTTCTGTAGCTTCCGGAAAAGTCCACGGTGACAAGTCCCGTCCCGCCGACCGAATGGCCCTTTATCTCGACCTCCTCCGGAAGAAGGGGTTTAAGATCTGTGCCGCCCCCCGCGGCCGGCTCCTTCCTGCTGATCTCCTCGAGAAGGCGGTCTCCCGTAAGCTCCCCCTCGTAGGCTCTCCAGGTCAGGCCGTCCTCCGTCTCGTTGAGACAGAATATCACGGGTCCCGAGGGACTGTCGCCCGACCTCGTGTGCCCGCACCCCGCCGCCGCGGCTGTGAACCAGGCGGCAAGGAAGAGAAGCGCGATACGTTTGCCCATATGTTACACCTCATGCCGGAGCGGCAGACGGACCGTAAAGGACGTCCCCTCTCCCACCGTACTGTTCACCCTGACAATGCCCCTGTGGAGCAGGATCACGCTTTTCGTGATCGCAAGGCCGAGTCCGGTTCCCTCTATCGTCGTTGAGTGAGACTTGTCTCCCCGGTAGAATCTCTCGAAAATGTGGTCGATCTGATCCTCCGGTATGCCCAGTCCCGAATCCGCCACGCCGACATAATAATACTTGTGGTCGGATTCGAGCGTCACTCTCACCCAGCCGTTATCCCTGTTGTACTTGATTCCGTTCTCGATGAGATTGGAGAACGCGAGCGAGAGCTTGGTCACATCCGCCTCCGCGTCGACGGGCCTGTACTCATCCATGATGAGATCGATCCCCTTTTTCTCGGCGATCGGGCGCAGGCGCCGTATGACGTCGCTTAAGAGGCCGCCGATCTCGCAGGTCTCCAGATTGAGATTGTCCGCCTTCTTGTCCAGGCGCACAAGGCTCAGAAGATCCGTGATGATATTGTTCTCACGGTCGATCTCCTGGGTAATATCATGCATGAATTCCTGGTAAATTTCGACAGGCACATCCGTCATCCCGTTCAGGGAATCGGCGAGCACCTTCATGGATGTGAGAGGCGTCTTCAGCTCGTGCGAGACGTTCGACACGAACTCGGACCTGGACTGATCGAGGGCGCGCACTCTGGCCAGCATGCGGTTGAAGGCGTCCGTGATCTGCTCCGTCTCGATGTAGACGGGGACGGAGATCGCCTCATCCTCAAAGCCGTCCGTCACGTCCTCGATCGCCTGCGTCACGTCCGTGAAGGGCTTGACGAGGGCGCTCGCCAGAAAGACGCCCGTAAGGAGCACGAAAAGGCTCACGACGACGGCGACGAGGAAGACGCGGTTCTCGAGATAGCTCACGTTCCGCATGATCTCATTGGTGGAGATCGAGGCGACGAGAACGCCCCGCACCTCGGAGCTGCCCGGCGTGGATATCGGATTCACGATCTCGATGTAGGCGTTGGCGTCATTGTACTCGACCGTGCTCTGCGCCGACTTGAAGCACTTGATCACCTCCTCGGACACCGAGGTCTTCCCGGCATCCATGTCGAAGGAATCCTTGATGACCAGGTAATCCGAGTCCACGATGAGGAGCCGCCCGTTGTAGATATTGCTCAGCATGCTGAACTCGCTGTCGAGCTCGTCGCTCCCCGTGTGATCATCCAGATAGCCGCTCTTCAGAATATCGTTGCAGAGGATGTCGCACTGATTCTTGACATTGCTGATCCTAAGCTCCACGGCCCGCGTCTTGTAGCCCCGGATGACCGAGGTCGCCGCGATGATGGTGGGCACGATTCCGATGAGCAGCATGATCAGGGTGAGCCAGAAGCGCAGGCTGCGGCAGATCTTCAGTTTTGCCTTTAGAAAATTCAGAAGTCTCATCAGCTCTGGAAATAGTAGCCCACGCCCCACTTGGTGTGAACATATCTGGGATCGCTCGGATTCTTTTCAATCTTCTCTCTCAGCCGGCGGATATGCACGTCGACCGTCCTCACGTCGCCCGGATAGTCGTAGCCCCACACGATATTGAGAAGGTTCTCTCGGCTGTAGACCTTGTTGGGGTTGAAAATGAGCAGCTCGAGCACATCGAACTCCTTGGCGGTCAGGTTGATCTCCCGGTCATCCACGAACACGCGCCGGCTGTCGCAGTCCACCCTGAGGCCGTCTACCTCCACCTTTCTCGGCGCATTCCTGTCCTCGTCCGGCTGCTTGGCGCGCCGGAGAATGGCCTTGATTCTGGCCTTCACCTCCAGGATATTGAAGGGCTTCGTGACATAATCGTCGGCGCCGTACTCCAGTCCGAGGATCTTGTCCATATCCTCCCCCTTGGCCGTCAGCATGATGATCGGGACGTTGGAAAAGCCCCGGATCTGCTGGCAGACCTCAAGTCCCGACAGCTTGGGCAGCATCAGGTCGAGAAGAATGATATCGTACTCCGTCTGCCTGGCCATCTCCACGGCCTCTTCCCCGTCATAGGCGCACGCAACCTCAAATCCGTCCTGTTCCAGGGAAAAACGGATTCCCTTCACAATCAGCTTCTCATCATCGACTACCAGTACTTTTCTAGCCATCCTGCACCTCGCTTAAGTCCCTCACGGCGGGCCGGTCTCTTCAGACCGCGATGTGATCCTTCACCTTCTCATACAGGCCATCCTTGATCCCGCCCACCTGCATGATCTCCTCGACGGAGGAAAACGGCCCGTTCTCCTCCCTGTACCGGATGATCGCCTCGGCCTTCGCCTCGCCGATCCCGCAAAGCGTCATCAGTTCGCTTTTATCCGCGGTATTGAGATTCACCTTCCCGTCACCGCCGGATGTTCCGGAGACAGCTTCCGCCGCCGGCCCGGGCATAAGGCCCGCCGCCCTCTCCTCTTTCGTGAGAACCGTGATCTGCGCCCCGTCCTCCAAAGAGGCGGCGAGATTCAATGACGTCTCGTCCGCATCCCCGGTAAAGCCGCCCGCGGCGTCCACCGCCTCGCAGATCCTGGCGCCCGGCGCGAGCTCGTATACGCCCGGATTCCTGACGGCCCCGCACACATAGACCACGAAGGGGGTGTCCTCCGCCTCCCCCGCGTCCGGAGAAGGCTCCGCGTCCGGAGAAGCCTCCGCGCCGGCCCCGGCCCCTTCATTCCCGAAGGCAGTCCCGTCCGGGCTCTCCCCGTCCGTCTGCGCGGCCAGGGTCTCGACGGGCACGGTCCCGCAGCCCGCGGCTGCCGCCGCGATACTCACAACTAACAGTAAAACCACAGCACGTCGTGCCATGGTTTTGATTGCCTGACTTATCATAGCACATACCTCCCGCACGAAAAGAACATGGTTCGTCCGCGGATCCGTACCCGAAGGCTGTGCCTGTTTTTATTCTACTCAATTCCGGGAAAAATCACAAGGGGAAATTCTATTCCCTGCCGGAGGCGGAAATCCGGTCCAGAACCGTCTCCAGTATGCGGATTCCCTCGTCGATCTCCTCCTCCGAAATAATGAGCGGAGGCAGGAAGCGGAGAACATTGTGCTCCGCCGTGATGATGAGAAGGCCGCTTCGAAGCGCCTCCTGCGCGACCTTTCCGGCGCTCACCCGGTCATCAAACTCAAGGCCCCGCATCAAGCCCATGCCCCTGTGGGCCCGGATAAAGTCATACTTTCCGCCAAGCCGGTCAAGCTGCGCCGCCAGATACTCCCCCCGGGAGCGGGCTGTCCCGACGATGCCGTCTCTTTCGAAGATCTCAAGAACCTTTGCGGCCGCGGCGCAGGCGAAGGGGTTTCCGCCGTAGGTCGAGCCGTGATCTCCCGGCACGAGCGAGTGCTCCGCCGCCCGTTCATTCAAAAGGAAGGCGCCCACGGGGACGCCGCAGCCGAGCGCCTTGGCGGCCGTCAGGATGTCGGGCCGCACGCCGTACTGCTCAAAGGCCCACATGGATCCGCTTCTTCCCATGCCGCACTGAATCTCGTCGAGAATCAGGATGAGATCGCGTTCATCCGCGATCCGCCTCACTTCTTTTATGAAAGCCGGATCGGCGGGATAGACGCCGCCCTCACCCTGCACGGTCTCGAGCAGGATGGCGCAGGTCCGGTCCGTGAGCGCTCCCCGCACGGATTCGATGTCATTGAATTTCGCGAAGCGCACGCCGCCCATGAGGGGGCGGAAGGGCTCCTGATAGTGCTCATTTCCGGTGACGGAAAGAGCGCCGACGGATCTCCCGTGGAAGGAGTCCTCCATCGCGATGAGCTCATATCTCCCGGCGCCGTACCTGTCATAGGAGTACCTTCTGGCCGCCTTGACGGCGCCCTCCACCGCCTCCGTCCCGCTGTTTGTGAAGAACACCCTGGACATGCCGGACGCTCTCACGAGCCGCTCCGCCGCCTCGGCCAGAGGCTCACTGTAATAGAGGTTCGACGTGTGCAGGGTCTTGCCGATCTGACTGATCAGGGCCTCGTCATAGCCCGGATAATGGTATCCGAGCGCAAATACGCCGATTCCGGCCATGAAATCCAGATAGCTGCCGCCGTCCGAATCCACGGCGCGGACGCCCTCACCCCGGTCGATGGAGACCGGAAAACGGTTATAAGTATGCAGGACGAACTGTTCGGCCTGATCCATGATCTGTTTCTGATTCATATCTGTCTCCCCGGGCGGTCAGACTGCCGCGCGCCCGCCGGCATTTTCCGTCATCCGTTGTAGCGCCTGGCGTCATCCCCGATGATCGCGGTTCCGATTCCCTTATTGGTGAAGATCTCGAGCAGCATGCTGTGCATGATCCTTCCGTCCAGAATGTGGACGCGGCTTACGCCGCTCTCGATCGCGTGGATACAGTTCTGCAGCTTCGGCAGCATGCCGCCCCCCGCGTATCCCTCCGAGATAAATCTCTGCGCCTCCGACACGCTGAGCTCAGAAATCAGGGTGGAGGCGTCCGAGGGATCGCGGTAGACCCCCTCGATATCGCTGAGGAAGACCAGCTTTCCGGCCGATACCGCCTCAGCGACCGCGCAGGCAGCGTCGTCCGCGTTCACATTGTATGAGCGGTAATCCTCTCCCAGGCCGACGGGGCAGATCACGGGGACGAAATCATCCTCGATCAGGGTATCGATAAGGCCCGTGTCGACGCGCACGACCTCGCCGACATAGCCCAGGTCCACCCCCGAAGGCTGCTGCTTCTTGCGGACGATCATGGTGCCGCCGTCCTTGCCGGATATTCCGCAGGCTTTGACGCCGTTCTCCTCCATGTACTGCACAAGTCCCTTGTTCACCTTGCCGAGCACCATCTCGGCGATCTCCATGGTCGCCTCGTCCGTCACCCGGAGTCCCCCCACGAATCTGGGGGTGCCGCCGGACAGCTTCACCCACCGGCTGATCTCCTTGCCGCCTCCGTGAACGATAATGGGCTTCATGCCCACGAGCTTAAGAAGGGCCACGTCCGTGATGACGCTCTTTTTCAGCTGTGAATCCGTCATGGCGGAGCCGCCGTACTTGACGACGATCTTCTCGCCGGAGAACTCCCTGATATAGGGGAGCGCCTCGATCAGCACGTCCGCCTTGTGGATCCACATATCCATATTATTACTCATCTGAACTCTCCCGTCGCCTGCCTTTACGACCTGTAATCGGCGTTGATGCTGACGTATTCATGCGTGAGGTCACACCCCCACGCCGAGGCTTCGAAGCTTCCGGCGTGCATGTCACACACGGCGTGGATCTCATCCTGCGACAGAATCTCCGTCGCCTTCTCCTCGCTGAAGTCCTCCGCCCGGCCGCCCGACATGATCCGCACGGTGCCCGCGCAGCTCACGAGATCGAGATCGACGAGATCGGGGTCGAAGGAGACGCCCGAGTAGCCCATCGCGCAGAGGATTCTCCCCCAGTTCGCGTCGTGTCCGGCGACGGCCGCCTTGGTCAGCGTCGAGGACACCACCGATTTCGCGATCCGCTTGGCGTCCTCCTTCGAGGCCGCCCCCTTCACGTCGCACTGGAAGAGGCAGGTCGCCCCCTCCCCGTCCTTTGCCATCATGCGGGAGAGCTCGGTGAGAACCTGAAAGAGCGCCTCCCTGAAAAGAAGGTAGTCCCCGTCCTCCGAGGTGATCTCCCGGTTTCCGGCAAGACCCGACGAAAGAAGCAGGCAGGTATCGTTGGTGGAGGTATCTCCGTCGACCGACACCATGTTGAATGTATCCGGCACCACGTAAGAGAGCGCCTTCTGCAGAAGCGGGCGCGAAATAGCGATATCCGTCGTGAGGAAGCAGAGCATGGTGCACATGTTCGGGTGAATCATCCCCGCCCCCTTCGTGCAGCCGCCGAGATGCGCTTCCGTCCCGTCGGAGAGCGTGAAGGATACGGCCTTCTCCTTGTGCACGGTATCCGTCGTCATGATCGCCCTGGCCGCCGCGGTCGCGGCCCCCGCGCTGCCGTCGAGCTTATCCGCAAGAACGCTCACGCCGGCCGTAATTTTATCGATGGGAAGCTGCTGCCCGATGACTCCCGTTGAGGCGACCAGCACCCGGTCCGCAGGAATGCCAAGTGCCTCTCCGGCGGCGTCCGCGGTCTGCCTGCAGTACTGAAGTCCCGTCTCGCCCGTGCACGCGTTGGCCACGCCGGAGTTGACGACGACCGCCTGGGCGTCCCGCCCCTCCGTCACAAAAGCGCGGTCCCAGATCACGGGGGCCGCCTTCACGACATTCGGGGT
>CAYLHR010000043.1:0-2254 GCA_964383335.1 uncultured Lachnospiraceae bacterium | reverse complement strand
ATGGCCCGGCTGTCGGCGGCGGTGCCGAAGCTGTAGTGCGCGTCCAGCCATATCTTCTGCCGGCCCATGGCGTAGGTGAAGGCGAGCATCAAAAACGGCCTGGCGATCATCAGCGCGTTCCAGACGCGGTGCCGGCCGCGGCGCAGGGGACGCTGCACGCGATCATAGCCATATCAGCTGTTCCGTTCTTCTTGATTCCGGCGGCGCAGGCCGCCGCCCGGAATCCTTTGGCGGCCGTGACGCCGCCGTCTGTCCATTTCATCATATATGGCTCCTGTCCTGCCGCAGCTCAGCCCTCGTAGGGATTCGGATATCCGCCCTCCGCCATCTTCATGGCGCGCACCTTAAGCGGAAGTCCGAAGAGCGTGATAAAGCCGTCGGCATCGTGATGATCGTAGAGATCGCCCGTCGTGAAGGAGGCGAGAGACTCACTGTACATGCTGTAGGGCGACGTCTCCCCTGCCTTTATGATGTTCCCCTTGTAGAGGCGGAACTTCACTTCGCCCGTCACATATTCCTGCGTGACGTCGACAAAGGCCTTGATCGCATCGCAGAGGGGCGTAAACCACTTGCCCTCATAGACGACCTGCGCGAGCTTCTCCCCGAGAATCTTCTTCTCCTCGAGCGTGGCGCGGTCGAGCACCAGCTCCTCCAGCTGCTGGTGGGCCTCCATGAGGATGGTGCCGCCCGGCGTCTCATAGACGCCCCGGCTCTTCATGCCGACCACGCGGTTTTCGACGATATCGACGATGCCGATGCCGTTCTCCCCGCCCAGGCGGTTCAGCTCACGGATGATATCGGCGACCTTCATCTTCTTTCCGTTGACGGAGGTCGGAACACCCTTCTCGAAGGTCATCGTCACCTCGGTCGCTTTGTCGGGGGCCTTCTCGGGCGTGACGCCGAGCACGAGCATGTGGTCATAATCCGGCGCATTTGCCGGATCCTCGAGCTCCAGTCCCTCGTGGCTGATATGCCAGAGATTGCGGTCCCGGCTGTAGCTCTGGGAGTGATCGAAGGGAAGATCGATGCCCTTGCTTCTGCAGTACTCGATCTCGTCCTCGCGGGACTCGAACTTCCAGATGTCCGTCATTCTCCAGGGAGCGATGATCCGGATATCCGGGGCGAGCGCCTTGATGCCGAGCTCGAAGCGGATCTGGTCATTTCCCTTTCCGGTCGCGCCGTGGCAGATGGCGGCAGCGCCCTCCTTGCGGGCGATCTCCACCAGCTTCTTCGCGATGGCGGGGCGGGCCATGGACGTCCCGAGCAGGTACTTGTTCTCATAGACGGCACCGGCCTTCACGCAGGGCATGATGTAGTTCTCGGCGAAATCGTCATTGATATCCTCGATATACAGCTTGGACGCGCCCGAGAGCTTCGCCCTCTCCTCCAGTCCGTCCAGCTCATTGCCCTGTCCGCAGTCGATGCAGACGCAGATCACCTCATACCCGAAGTTCTCCTTCAGCCAGGGAATAATCGCCGTAGTGTCCAGTCCGCCTGAATAGGCCAGCACGACCTTCTCGTTTGCCATTTTTTGAATCCTCCTTAATCATGTATCTGCTATACTATATCCCATATGCAGATATTATGCAACAAATTCTTGATAAATTTGCTGTTTTTCTTTTGCAGCCCGCATATTATTCATGATCTGTGAATATATATGCAGCATCCTTCCTATCGTGACGACAGGAATTCGTATTCCCTGAGCCCCGCCTCATCCGAAGGGTACCTGGTCACGTACTCGGCGGCCTTCCGCGTCGCCTGCGTCCAGTCGTGAAGGTGCTCGCAGATCACGATTTCATTGTACAGAAGCCCCTGCTCGGCCTCGGGATCCCCGATCGCGAGGCCCTCCTCCACATGGGAGAGGGCGGACTCGTAGTCTCCCTCGGCCAGGTCGCAGAGCGCCAGTCCGTTATAGGACGCGGCCGCGGTCTTCTCATTGGCGGCGCCTGAATTGTAGATCGCCCTCGCGTTTGCCGTATCGCCGGCGGACAGGTAGATTTTTCCCAGAAGGAACACCGCCCTGCTGTCGTCCGGCGACACCTTCAGCGCCTCGATCAGCTTCTCGCGCGCCTCGTCATAGTTCTGCAGATAGTAGTTGACGAGTCCCTGGCTGTAGTAATCGCTGGTATTACCGGAGATCTCCGCCAGCGCCTCCTCCAGGTATCTCGACCCGTCGCCGCTTTTATCCACATCGGCGTACAGCTCATAGATATTGATATAGAGCTCATACCCGGGCGCCAGGGCGACCGCCTGG
>CAYLHR010000042.1:0-15507 GCA_964383335.1 uncultured Lachnospiraceae bacterium | reverse complement strand
TCCAGCATCTGAAGGAGGTGGAGGAGCCCTTCGAGAAGAAGCAGATCGGCTCCTCAGCCATGGCCTACAAGCGGAATCCCATGCGGTCGGAGAGAATCGCCGCCCTGTCGAGATTCCTCATGGCGGACGCGCTCAATCCGGCGCTCACGTCCTCCGGGCAGTGGTTTGAGCGGACCCTGGACGACTCGGCGAACAAGCGCCTGTCCGTGCCGGAGGGCTTCCTCGCGGCGGACGGAATTCTGGATCTTGTCGCGAATGTCTCGGACGGACTTGTTGTCTATCCGAAGGTGATCCGGAAGCACCTGATGGCGGAGCTTCCCTTCATGGCGACGGAAAATATCATGATGGATGCCGTGAAGGCGGGCGGCGACCGGCAGGAGCTCCACGAGAGAATCCGGGAGCTCTCCATGCAGGCGGCGCGGCACATCAAGGAGGAAGGCGGGGAGAACAATCTGCCGGACCTCATCGCCGCGGATCCGGCCTTCAGTCTCACGAAGGAGGAAATCCTGAGATCCCTGGAGCCCGAGCGCTATGTCGGCCGGGCACCGTACCAGACGGAAAAATATCTGAAGGAGATCGTGCAGCCTGTGCTCGACGGGAACAGAGACGCGCTCGGCAGAACCCCCGAGATCAGCGTCTGACGAAGAGAAACCGCAGCGGATGACCCACACATTTCAGGCAGGAGAAGAGATATGGTAACAGCAGTAACGGGCGCCAACTGGGGCGACGAAGGAAAAGGCAAGATCACCGACATGCTCGCCGATCAGGCGGATATTGTGATCCGCTTTCAGGGCGGGGCAAATGCCGGACATACCATCAAGAATCATTACGGAAAGTTCGCGCTGCATACGCTTCCCTCGGGCGTGTTTCACTCCGACGTGGTGAACATCATCGGGAACGGCGTGGCCATCAGTCCCCGCCGGATCGCGGAGGAGCTGGCCGAGATCACGGGACGCGGCGTCCCGCAGCCTCAGCTTCTTATATCGGACCGCGCTCAGATCGTCATGAGCTATCACGTGCTCTTTGACACGCTGGAGGAGGCGAGGCTTGCGGGCAAGTCCTTCGGTTCGACCAAATCGGGCATCGCGCCCTTCTACTCGGACAAATTTGCCAAAATCGGGATCCAGATCAGCGAGCTCACCGACATGGCGGCGCTCCGCGAGAAAGTGGAGGGCATCCTTGTCCAGAAAAATGTGCTGCTCGAGCACCTCTACGGTCATCCCGCCCTCAAAGCGGACGATATCATGGAGGAGCTGGCGGAGTACGCGGAGATTCTGCTTCCCCACGCCGCCGACACGACCTCCTATCTGGACGCGGCGCTTAAGGAGGGAAAGAATATTCTTCTTGAGGGCCAGCTCGGCACGATGAAGGATCCGGACCACGGCATCTACCCCATGGTGACGTCCAGCTCGACACTCGCCGGCTACGGGGCCGTGGGCGCGGGCGTTCCGCCCTATGAGATCAGGCGGATCGTGGCAGTGACGAAGGCGTATTCGAGCGCGGTCGGCGCGGGCGAATTCGTCTCCGAGATCTTCGGTGACGAGGCGGAGGAGCTGAGACGGCGCGGCGGAGACGGCGGCGAGTACGGTGCCACGACGGGCCGGCCGAGGCGCGTGGGTTTCTATGACGCCGTGGCTTCAAAATACGGATGCCGGCTTCAGGGCGCGACGGATGTGGCGCTGACCGTCCTGGACGTTCTCGGCTACATGGATGAGATCCCGGTCTGCACGGGCTATGAGATTGACGGCGAGGTGACGGATATCTTCCCGACGACCACGCGGCTTAAGAAGGCCAGGCCGGTGTGGACCGTGCTTCCCGGCTGGAAGACGGATATCACGGGGATCCGGAACTACGCGGATCTGCCTGAGAACTGCAGAAAATATGTGGAATTTATCGAGCAGCAGATCGGATATCCCGTCACGATGGTTTCCAACGGACCGGGAAGAGACGATATCATCTACCGCGAATCTTCCCTTTGAGAGGAATGTCTATGAGAAAAAGAGGAAAGGCAGCGGCGGCCGCTGCCATTCTGTGTCTTACCGCTGTGCTCGGCGCGCGGCCGGCCTTCGCCGACGCAAATCTCGCGTCGGCGGACGGCGTCTACGGGGTCACCCTGCCCGAGGGCTATGAGGACCTGCGCGGGCAGCTTGATCCGGAGGGGGATGAACAGGAATTCCTTCTCGTCGCGGGACACGGAGGCAGCGATCCCGTCTACGTGATTTCGAACAGCGAACTGAAGACAGGGGGAACCGTGAGCCTGCTCGCGGACTACGCGTCCATCCTCGGAGAGGGCATAAAGGCCAGTGACCTCTTTAAAAACGTCTCCGATGTGACGGCGGACGGCAGCTTCTCCATCGACCGGGACATGCCGGCCGTGAAGATGAAATTCTCGGCGGAATACGGCTCATTTCCCATCGAATATTATATCTATGCGATCGAGGGGGCCCGGTCCTTCTATCAGTTCTGCGCCTGGACCACGGCGGACAACGCAAAGGCCGAGGAGGAGCTGGACGCCATGGTGCGCTCCTTCGCCATCCTGAGCAGCGCCCCGTCAGCGGGGGAAGCGGAAGAGGAAGCGGAGGAGATGTCCGGCGTGTCCGGCGGGGGAGAGGCGAGCCCTGTGGGAAGCCCTGATTTTGCCGGATAAAACCGCCCGGGGTTTACCATCTGATGCCGATGCGGGAGAGAGTTTCTTCCGCGTCGGGATATCCGGTAAAGACGATGCCTGCGAAGCCGTACGCTCTTGCGGCTTCGATATTTTTTTTGTTGTCGTCCAGGAAGACGCACCTCCCGGGCACAAGGTCATAGCGCTTCGCGAGAATGTCGAAGATCTTCGGATCGGGCTTTATGACGTGTTCTTTGAAGGACCAGACACCCCCGTCCATGAGGGAGATGAAGTCAAACACCCCGTTCTCCGTGAGGCGGCGGCAGATCTCTTCGCTCCAGTTGGAGAGGAAGAGGACGCGGTAGCCCCGGCGCTTAAGGGCCGTGATCCAGTCCTTTGTGTACCAGAAGGGGGAGCAGGCCCGGTCAATCGTATTGACGAGGGCGCGGATCTCATCCGCGCAGTCCGGCGTCTCCGCTGCGAGAGCCTCCACCACGTCCTCATAGGGCTCATTGCCGTAATCGAAGCGGTTCCAGGTCTCCGACAGGATGACATTCTCCTTCAGGCGGGCAATCAGCTCCGGAGAATAGCCGAGCGAGGCGGCGTATCCCTGCCAGTCAAAATCAATCAGGACATTTCCGAGGTCAAAGATCACCGTATCCACCGCGGCGGACCTGGACGGCCGGACCACCTCCGCCACCATGCGGATCAGATAGAGAAAGACCGGCACCAGGATGGTGCAGCCCAGGGCGCCCCGGAAGAGAGCCTGCGCGGCCTCGCTTTTCATCATGGCGAAGACAAAGGTCAGGATGTACATCAGCAGAATGAGAATGACGCCGGCAGCTGCGGCGGCACGTCTGAATTTTTTCATATGCTTTCCCCTTTTTTTGATGAAGAACGGTTTTATTCTACCATGAATCGCATTTCTGTGAACAGGATTCTTGCAGGATGCGGTGCTTTGTGATATATTGCAGGTTGTGCCTCTCACGGAGGAAGAAAAAGAATGTGTAAAGCCGGAGGATCTTCCGGCTTTTGAGACGGACAGAAGGAGAATAATGGTATGGCGGACAATCTTCAGGCGTCAAACGCAATTGATGAGGAGCTGAAGGTCGACAGACACTCTCTTCTCGGAAAATGGCGGGCCAAGGCCTATGACCGGAAGGCGAACAAGGGCTGGCTTCAGAAATTCTGGAAGGACTATTTTGAGGTTGAGAAGGGCATCTACGCGCAGCTTCTCGCGGATCCGGACACCGAGGTGAGAGGAACTGTAAAGGAACTCGCCGACCGGTACGGACAGCCGGTTGAGACCATGGTCGGCTTCCTGGACGGAATCAACGATTCTCTCGTCGAGCCGAACCCGATCGAGACCATGGAGGAGGACACGGAGGTCAGCCTCAGATTCGACAAGGCCAAGCTCTACAAGAACATGGTCGACGCGAAGGCGGACTGGCTGTATGAGCTGCCGGAGTGGGACAGCATCTTCTCTAAGGAGGAGCAGAAGGCCCTCTATCTTGAGCAGAAGAAATCCGGTACGATCATAAAGCCCAAAAAGATCGGAAGGAACGATCCCTGTCCCTGCGGGAGCGGGAAGAAGTACAAGCAGTGCTGCGGAAGGAACGCCTGACCGGACGTACTATCTGTTCCGGCAGGTCTTTTCCGATTTTCAAACTCTCTTCTTGACACGGGAAGTCTGCCGTGTTACATTACTTTTGTTGCAAAAAAGCAGAGTGTCCACTCTCACCCCGGAACGATATCAGTGAAGGGCGTTCATGGCAGCATTTTACGGATTTTCCTTCGGGAGTTCCGGATTGTTTTGCTGATGTGGCGGGTGGCGCGAAAGGCTGCCCGCTTCTTTTATGCGGAAAAGTGTCATGCGGATGCTGCCTGCTTTGGGAACAAGGGTCTTTGATGTGGAGGGTAGTGACATTAGCGACTATATGATTAACGAGCAGATCCGTGACCGGGAGGTCCGTCTGATCGGAGTAAACGGTGAGCAGCTGGGCATCATGTCTGCCCGGGAAGCACAGCAGAAGGCGGACGAAGCGGGCCTTGACCTGGTCAAGATCGCGCCCAAGGCCGCACCCCCTGTGTGCAAGATCATTGACTACAGCAAATACCGCTACGAGCAGTCCCGCAAGGAGAAAGAGGCGAGAAGAAAGCAGAAGACCGTCGATATCAAGGAAGTCCGGATGTCTCCGAACATCGACACGAACGACCTGAACACGAAGATCGCTGCCGCCCGCAAGTTTATCCAGAAGGGCAACAAGGTGAAGATCAGCATCCGCTTCCGCGGACGCGAGATGGCTCACACCGCGGCAAGCAGGCCGATGCTCGAGGAGTTTGCCGCGAAGCTCAGCGATATCGCGGTTGTCGATAAGGCCCCCAAGATGGAAGGCCGGTTTATGACCATGTTCCTGGCAGAGAAAAAATAATAATTGAGGAGGAACCGAATATGCCTAAGATGAAGACAAAAAGAGCGGCGGCCAAGCGTTTCCACGTGACCGGCAGCGGAAAGCTCAAGAGAATGAAAGCCTATAAGAGCCATATCCTTACCAAGAAGGATCGGAAGACCAAGAGGAACCTGAGACACGCGACCATCACGGACGCCAGCAACGCGAAGGTCATGAAGAAGATCTTACCGTACATCTGATAGAAGGGGAGGAAGTATTATGGCAAGAATCAAGGGCGGCTTAAACGCCAGAAAAAAGCATAACCGGACACTGAAGCTCGCGAAGGGCTACTACGGCGCGAGATCGAAGCAGTACAGGATTGCCAAGCAGTCCGTGATGCGCGCCCTGGCCAGCGCCTACAAGGGCCGCAAGCAGAGAAAGAGGGACTTCAGACGTCTCTGGATCGCCCGCATCAACGCGGCGGCGAGACTCAACGGCATGAATTACAGCTCCTTCATGCACGGGCTTAAGCTCGCGAATATCGACATCAACCGCAAGGTCCTTGCGGATATTGCGGTCAATGACCCCGAGGGCTTCAAGACTCTCGTGGACGCGGCGAAGAACGCGTAACAGATTTTACCCTGGTGACATGAGCGGACATGCGGGCAGCGGCCTGCATGTCCGTTTTGAAATGGAGCGGAGGAGCGGAATGGACCTTTTCGACTATATGAAGGAAAAGCAGCTGAAGCAGGAATCCCCCCTCGCCATGCGCATGCGCCCCCGCACGCTGGACGAGGTCGTGGGCCAGCAGCACATCATCGGGAAGGGCAGGCTGCTCTACAGGGCGATTGCGGCGGACAGACTGACCTCGGTGATCTTCTACGGCCCTCCCGGAACGGGGAAGACCACGCTCGCCCGCGTGATCGCGAATACGACGCGCGCGGAGTTCCGTCAGCTGAACGCGACCACGTCCGGAAAGAAGGATATGGAAGAGGTGACAGCTGAGGCAAAGCGCCTTCTGGGCGGCTACGGGCGCAGGACCATCCTCTTTATCGACGAGATTCACCGGTTCAACAAATCGCAGCAGGATTATCTGCTTCCCTTCGTCGAGGACGGGACGGTGATTCTCATCGGGGCGACGACGGAGAATCCCTACTTTGAGGTCAATTCCGCCCTTCTCTCCAGATCGACGGTCTTCGAGCTGAAGCCCCTCGCGCCGGAGGAGATCGGGGCACTGATCGACCGGGCGATGCGGGATCCCGACAGGGGGCTCGGCAGCTGGCACGCCGTGATAACGGACGAGGCGCGGCGCTTCCTCTCGGAGATCTGCGGGGGCGACGCGAGAGCGGCTCTCAATGCCGTTGAGCTGGCCGTGATGACGACGGAACGGAACGCGGACGGGACCATGGTCATCGACCTTCCGGCCGCTGAGGACTGCATTCAGAAGAGGGCGGTCCGCTACGACAGGGACGGAGACCAGCACTATGATACGATCTCCGCCTTCATTAAGAGCATGCGCGGGTCGGACCCGGACGCCGCGGTCTATTATCTCGCGAAGATGCTTCTGGCGGGAGAGGATATCCGCTTTATCGCGCGGCGGATCATGATCTGCGCCTCGGAGGATGTCGGAAACGCGGATCCGATGGCGCTTGTTGTGGCTTCCTCGGCAGCGTCAGCCGCGGAGCGGATCGGCATGCCCGAGGCCCAGCTGATCCTCGCGCAGGCGGTTCTCTACGTGGCGTGCGCTCCGAAGAGCAACGCCTGCACGAACGCCATTTTCGCCGCGGAGGAATCGGTGCGCAGAAAAAAAACATCCGTACCCGTCCATCTGCAGGACGCCCATTACAGGGGCCATGAGGAGCTGGGGCACGGAATCGGTTATCTGTACGCGCACGATTTTCCGAATCATTATGTGAAACAGCAGTATCTGCCCGATGAAATCCGGGATGAAGTCTTCTATGAGCCGACGGATATCGGGTACGAGAATAAGATACGCGCCTATTTCAGGCATATAAAAGGGGAGGAACCGCGCTGAGCGGTTCCTTTTGCATGTCACAGAAGCGTTGTCATGATATCAATGTAGATGCCGGTCGCCTTCTCGGGCCATCTCTCGCAGACGCGGTCCGCCTCCTCCTCGGATGTCACGTTGACGGTCAGGTCGATGACGGTTTCCTTTCCCTCCACGACGCGGCAGTGCACGGCGTACGCGCCCTCCTCGGTCAGCTCCCAGTCGGCGGTCATGCAGCTCTCGTTTCTCAGCTCGAAGGCGTTGTCCTTCAGATAGGCGTCCACCTCCTTCTTGATCGCGCAGGAGATGTCGCCCGTGAAATACTCCAGAGTTTTTTCACCTTCCATCGTGGCCGTGTACTGGGAGGTGTTCCGGATCTTCTCGACCGTGATGAGATTCGAGTCCACGAGGTCGTGAAGCGCCTCCTGGATATGAAAATAGTCCGTGTACTCCCGCTCCGCCATGAACTCCGTGATCTGGGTGTTCGAGAGGGGAAAATTCACCTTTCTCAGCATGTACAGAATAATCAGTTTATACAGCGTCTGTCCCTCAGCCATCATGTTTCAGTATCTCTCCTCCGGTTGAATGATCTTATGCTATCATATCAGATGCCGGGAGGTTGGGGCAAGAGCGCCCGCGCGGGCGGCGGATCCTGTGACCGCATCGGGGATGAATGTGCCTGCCTGCTTGACTTCAGTACTGTGAAATGTTAAAATTCTGCTTTGTAAAAGTGCTTTTTATCAGGAGGAGATGATTATGAAAATGAAACAGTTTGCGGCACTTGTTGTTTCGGCGGCCTGCGCGCTTTCCCTCGCGGCCTGCGGCGGATCTTCCGGCAGCGCGTCTGCGGAGAGCGCTCCGGCGGAAAGCGCCGCTTCGGAAGCCGCGTCCGCGGCGGAGGGTGCCGGAGAGGCGGCATCTGACAGCGCCGTGGCGGCGATTCAGGCGGCAGGCAAGGTTGTCATGACGACCAATGCCGAGTTCGAGCCCTTCGAGTACAAGGAGGGGGATGCCTTCGCCGGGATCGATATCGACATCGCGAATGCGATCGCGGAGGAGCTCGGCGTGGAGCTTGAGATCACCGATATCGCATTTGACTCCCTGATTCCGTCCCTCAACGCGGGCAAGGCGGATTTCATCGCCGCCGGCATGACGGCCACGGAGGACCGCAGAAAGAACGTCGATTTCTCTGACAGCTATTTCAACGCGTCCCAGTCCATCATCGTCATGAAGGACAGTGAGATCACGGGCCGCTCCGACCTGAATGACAAGGTGGTCGGTGTTCAGCAGGGAACGACGGGCGACGTGTACTGCACAAACGAGGACGGCTCGAGCGATGTCAAGGTGAAGGAAGTGCGCCGCTATCCCAAGGGCATGGATGCCGTCTCGGATCTTCTGGCGGGCCGTCTCGACGCGGTTGTCATCGATGATTTCCCGGCGACCAAGCTCGTCGAGAAGAACGCCGACAAGATCCAGAAGCTGGATGAGGCGCTCACCGAGGAGGAGTACGCGATCGCGCTTCCCAAGGGCAGCGATCTCACCGAGGTGGTCAACAAGGTCATCGCCGATCTCAATGAGAGCGGAAAGATGGACGAAATCGTAAGCACCTATATTTCAGCGGAATAACGGGAATGATCCCGCATACGGAGGGGGAAGATGAGTTCTCTTGGCGAGAGACTTTATGACTGTTTTCTGAAAGATAATCGATATATGTACCTCGTGAAGGGACTCGGGAACACAGTGCTGATCACTGTGTTCGCCCTGCTCCTCGGAGTGGTTCTCGGTTTTCTGGTGGCCCTTGTCCGGGTCAGCGCGTCGAGGGAGGGGGAGAAGCAGGGTCCCCTTCTCCGGGTGCTTAACTTCATCTGCATGGTGTATCTCACGATCATACGCGGCACGCCGATCGTCGTCCAGCTCATGATCATGTATTTTGTCATCCTGAAGAGCGGGGCGCCGGTGCTGATCGCCATCCTGTCCTTCGGGATCAATTCCGGGGCCTACGTGGCCGAGGTCATCCGAAGCGGAATCCAGTCGATCGACCGCGGGCAGACCGAGGCCGGGCGGTCACTGGGACTGGGGAGCCGGCAGACCATGTTCTACATCATCCTGCCGCAGGCCTTCAAGAACGTCGCTCCGGCCATATTCAACGAGTTTATCGCCCTGCTGAAGGAGACGTCGGTCGCCGGCTACGTGGGAATCCAGGATCTCACCAAGGGAGGAGATATCATCCGCTCCCTGACCTATGACGCGTTTCCGCCGCTGCTTATGGTGGCGGTCGTCTACCTGATCATCGTCATCTTTCTGACCATGATACTGCACCGGATTGAAGGGAGGCTGGCCAAGAGTGATCTCCGTTAAAAATCTTTATAAAACATTTCACAACGCGTCCGGCGCCCATGAGGTGCTGAAGGGAATCGATATCGAGATCGCAAAGGGGGAGAAGCTGGTCATTGTCGGACCGTCCGGGTCCGGGAAAAGCACCTTTCTCCGCTGCCTGAATCTGCTCGAGCGCCCCACGGAGGGGCAGATCGTCTTTGACGGGCAGGTGATCACGGATCCGAACATTAATATCGACCAGGTGCGTGCGCAGATGGGAATGGTGTTTCAGCACTTCAACCTGTTTCCCCATCTCACGGTGAGAAAGAACATCACGCTCGCCCCGGTGCTCCTTAAAAAGCAGTCTCAGCAGGAGGCGGACGAGAACGCGATGCGTCTCCTTCGGAGAATCGGCCTCGAGGACAAGGCCGAGGCGTATCCGAACCAGCTGTCGGGCGGCCAGAAGCAGAGAATTGCCATCGTGCGCTCTCTCGCCATGAATCCCAAGGTCATGCTCTTTGACGAGCCGACCTCGGCGCTCGACCCCGAGATGGTCGGCGAGGTGCTGCAGGTCATGACCGAGCTGGCGGAGGAGGGGATGACCATGGCGGTCGTCACCCACGAGATGAATTTTGCCAGAGAAGTGGGAACCCGTGTCATCTTTATCGACGACGGACAGATTCTGGAGGAAAATGAGCCGGATGCCTTCTTCAGCAATCCGGTCCATCCGAGAACAAAGGATTTCCTTTCAAAGATCCTGGCCTGAATATGACAGAGGGATCTTGTACTTTTGATGCGTCACCATCTGCCTGCGGGCTTAAAACAGGAGAATGAGCATGAGCAATCGACTTCATAACGAATCTGTAGACAGCCTGTTTGACGCCATTTTGGCACTCGAGAACAGGGAACAGTGCTACGCTTTCTTTATGGATGTATGTACCATGAATGAGATCGCCTCCCTCTCCCAGCGCTACGAGGTTGCGGGAATGCTGAAGGCGAAGAAGACCTATCTCGATATTTCCGAGAAAACCGGTGCGTCCACGGCGACGATCAGCCGGGTAAACCGGTCGCTCAATTACGGAAATGACGGTTATCAGATTGTATGGGATAATCTCGCGAAGAAAAAGCAGGCCGAAGAATAAGTAAGAACTGATGAAAAGAGCGCGGCGCGCGCCGCGCGGATCATAAAGACGGTTTTCCTCGCGCGAAAGAAATTTTGCGGCATGGAATGGGGTAGCGCCCCGCGAGCAGGTCACTGTCGGGCCGGACTTGTGTGAAAACGGGTAATGGCGGATGCATCCGCCCATGCCTGCTGCACAGGCCAGAGGTCCAAGTCAGATACATGGAGGAATTCCGCACAGCTGTTCCAGTGCAGTAGTTGTGAAGGCAGGTCAGGAAGCATCCCCGCGCGCGGAGATGCTCCTGCCTGTTGTTCAGGGTGCCCGGAATATCAGGAAAGGGGCGCCCTCTTTTTTATCAGACAGGAGGGATCAGACATGAAACACAACAAAATGATGGCTCTGCTGCTGGCCGGTTTGCTGGCCGCGTCTATGGCGGGATGCGGCTCTTCCGGCGGGGCGGGCGCCGCTTCCGCGGCGTCGGAGGCTGCGTCAGATGCGGAATCCGCCGCGGCGCAGGAGACGGCTGATGCGGAATCCGCCGCAGCACAGGAGGCGGGTGATACGGAATCCGCCGCGGCACAGGAGACAGAACCGGACGCTGCCCCGGTTCCGGCGGCGGGCGATGCGGATTCCGCATCTTCGGAGGATGCGGACCGGGCGGCGGCGGACCGGGCAGCCGCCCTCATCGACGCGATTTATGTTCAGACGCGGAATGAGAACACGGACGCGCAGTGCGCCGAGGCGAGAGCCGCCTGGGACGCGCTCACGGACGCGCAGAAGGAGCTGGTCGAGGGAGAGAATGCCGACCCGGACTATTTCGGTCTCGATACGGGCGACGCCGCCTCCGACGATCCGCGGAACGGGGATGAGATCGGGGAGAAGGAGCTGCTGGTCGTGAGCTTCGGGACATCCTATAATGAGAGCCGCGCGCAGGATATCGGCGGGATCGAGGAGGCTCTCGGGGCCGCATATCCCGACTGGTCCGTGAGGCGCGCCTTTACGTCACAGATTATCCTGAATCACATTCTCGCCCGCGACGGCGAGGCCGTCGACAACATGGACCAGGCCCTTCAGCGCGCGGCGGATAACGGGGTGAAGCATCTCATCGTGCAGCCGACCCATCTCATGCGCGGGGCGGAATACGACGAGCTGACAGGTACTCTCTCGGAGTATGAGGACCGCTTTGAGAGCGTCCGGGTGGCCGAGCCCCTGCTCGGGGAGGTCGGATCCGACGCCTCTGCCGTCAATGAGGACAAGAAAGCGGTTGCGGAGGCCGTCACGGCGGAGGCCGTCCGGGTATCGGGCTATGACAGTGCCGACGCTGCCGCGGAGGACGGGACCGCCTATGTGTTCATGGGCCACGGGACCTCCCACACGGCGAAGGTGACGTATGATCAGATGCAGACGCAGATGGAACAGCTCGGGTACGGGAATGTCTTTATCGGCACCGTGGAGGGCGAGCCGGAGGATACGTCCTGCGAGGCCGTGATCGGAAAGGTGAAGGAGGCGGGCTTTAAGAAGGTCGTGCTCCGTCCGCTCATGGTGGTGGCCGGCGATCACGCGCACAATGACATGGCCGATCCGGAGGACCCGGAGAGCTGGGTCAGCCTCTTCACGGAGGACGGGAGCTTCGATGCGGTCGATACCCAGATCGAGGGACTGGGCCGCATACCGGCCATTCAGGATCTCTACACCGCACACGCGGCGGAGGCCATGGAGGCAGCGGACGCCGGGACGGCGGACGCAGGTGCTGACGGGGCGGCCGCCGCGCTTGCGGACGGCGTGTACACCGCCGCCTTTCAGACGGACAGCGGCATGTTCCGCGTCAATGAGGCGGACGGGGGCATGGGAACGCTGACCGTGAAGGACGGCGCCATGACGATCCACATCCGTCTCACATCGAAGAACATTATCAATCTTTTCCCGGGCACGGCGGAGGAGGCTAAGAAAGAGGGCGCGGTACTCCTTGAACCCGCCGCGGAAGAGGTGACCTACAGCGACGGTGCGACGGAGGAGGTCAACGCCTTTGACGTGCCGGTCCCGGCGGTCGGGGAGGAATTTGATCTCGCGCTCATCGGGACAAAGGGAAAGTGGTACGACCACAGGGTGAGCGTGCAGGACCCCGTGCCGCAGGAGGAGTGAGCCTGCCGGAGGAATCTGTATGAGAAAGAGACTGTTGCCGGTTGTGATGGCCGCTCTTCTGGCCGTCACGCCGGCGGGCTGTTCTTTCCGGCAGGCGCCGGCCGTCTCCGGGAATTCATCCCCGGAGCGCCCGGCCCTGTCTGACGGACATTATCTCGCGGACGTCAGGCTGGAGGGGGGATCGGGCAGGGCATCTGTCGCGTCTCCCTGTGAGATCACGGTATCCGGAGGGGCTGTAACGGCCCGGATTGTGTTCAGCAGCCCGAATTATGACTATGTGAAGATGGACGGGGAGACGTATCTGCCCGTCAGCGCGGAGGGAAATGCCGCGTTTGAAATCCCCCTGTCCTCTCTGGATGAGCCGCAGGAGATCACAGCCGACACCACCGCCATGAGCGTGCCCCACGAGATCGACTACACGCTGATCTTTGATCCGGCGTCGCTGCGTCCCGGCGGGAAGGAGAACGCGGGAACGGGAAGCGCGGGTGCGGGGGAGACGGACAGCTCCGGGGCGGGCGGCAGCTCAGCGCAGGCGGAGATCACCGGGACAGATGCCGGCGCGGGGGAGACGGTTCCGCTCTCCTACGCGCACGAATTCTCCGCGACTGCTAATCAGGACGGGAGCTATGATATCTCGATCGGTGAGGACCGCTTTCACATCGACCGCCCTTACCGGAAGATCTATCTCGCTGCCTCCTCGGCCATGGATCTGTTCCTCGCTGCCGGCGCTGCCGGCTCCGTCGCCATGACGGGGACGAAGGCGGCTGACTGGGGCATCGAAGAGGTCCGGGAGATGGTGGAGGACGGGACGATCGCCTACGCGGGAAAATACAGCGCTCCCGATTACGAATACCTTCTCTCGTACGGGTGTGACCTCGCGGTCGAGTCGACCATGATCTACCACAGCCCGGAGGTGAAGGAAAAGCTGGAGTCCCTGGGCATTCCGGTTCTCGTGGAGCGGTCAAGCTATGAGACGGATCCGCTCGGAAGGATGGAGTGGATCAAGCTGTACGGCATTCTGACCGGGCACTACGAGGAGGCGGCCGCATTTTTTGAGAAAAAAGCCGGTGAGACGGAGGCGGTTTTGAAAAATGAGCCGACGGGGAAAAAGGTCGTCTATTTCTATATCAATTCCGCCGGACAGCCGGTCGTCAGAAAACCGGGAGACTATATCACAAGGATGATCGGGATGGCGGGCGGAACCTACTTTCTCGGCGCCGGGGAGGGCGGAGACAGCCCGCTGTCCACCATGAACATGCAGATGGAGGCCTTCGCGGAGGCGGCCGCCGACGCGGATATCCTCATTTACAGCAGTGCGATAGAGGGGGAAATCCGGGCCATGGGCGAGCTGACTGAAAAAGAACCGCTTCTGCAGGACTTCAGGGCCGTCCGCGAGGGCAGCGTCTGGTGTACGGGAAAGAATATGTTTCAGGAGACTGCCTCCATCGCGGATATGATTCTGGAGATGCGGGAGATCTTTTCCGGCGCGGCGGGCGACGGATCATCCCTGCGCTTTTTTCACAGACTGTGATATGATCAAAGAGGAGCCGATCTGACGGACATGGTGCCCGGCGGATTTTTTCGGTGCGGATTATGGAGAGAAACAGGCGATACGCGGCCGGATTCGCGGCAATTGGCGCGGCGGTGCTGCTTCTTCTTTATCTCAATCTGAATATCGGAAGCGTGAACCTGTCCCCGCGGGAGATCTTTGCCGTTCTCTCGTCCGGGGACGCGGCGGGGGTGCAGGGCGGCATCATCTGGAACATCCGCCTGCCCCGCATGTTCGCGGCGATGATTCTGGGCGGTGCGCTGGCGGTGTCCGGCTTTCTTCTTCAGACCTTTTTTCTGAATCCCATCGCCGGGCCCTTTGTGCTCGGAATCTCGTCCGGATCAAAGCTTGTGCTCGCGCTCGTCATGGTCGCCTGCATGATCCGCGGCAGAGGAATCAGCTCGGCCGCCATGATCTGCGCCGCCTTTGCCGGGGCCCTCGGGTCCATGCTGGTGGTTCTGCTCATCTCCGGGCGCGTGAAGCGGATGTCGGTTCTCGTCATCTGCGGCGTCATGACCGGATACATCTGCTCGGCCGTGACGGATTTTGTCGTCACCTTCGCCGACGATTCCAGCATCGTCAATCTTCACAACTGGGCCATGGGCAGCTTTTCCGGGATGAACTGGGATCACGTCGGGATCATGGCCGCCGTGGGCGGCGCGGCCCTGTTTCTTACCTTTCTTCTCGCGAAGCCGATGTCCGCCTGGCAGCTGGGGGAGACCTATGCCGCAGGAGCCGGCGTCAGACTGAAGGTCTTCCGCGCTGAGATGGTCCTTCTGTCGAGCGTCCTGTCCGGGCTTGTGACAGCGTTCGCGGGGCCGGTATCCTTTGTGGGAATCGCCGTGCCCCACATCATGCGGGGGCTTTTCGGCACCGCCCGCCCGCAGATTATGATACCGGCCTGTTTCCTCGGCGGCGCGTCCTTCTGCCTTTTCTGTGACCTTCTCGCGAGGACGCTGTTCGCGCCGGCCGAGCTCAATCTGAGCTCCGTGACGGCCGTTTTCGGCGCGCCGATTGTGATATGGACCATGCTGAGAAGGAGCGGGAGAGGAAAGTGAGCGGAGAGATCATTCTGGAGACGAGGGGGCTTGACGCGGGCTACGGCGGGAAGGCGGTTGTGAGGGATGTGGAGCTTCGTCTTCACGCCGGTGAGATCCTCGTCCTCATCGGTCCGAACGGAACGGGGAAGTCGACGATCCTGCGCACGCTCTGCGGACAGCTTCCGCCCGTCGCGGGGAAGGTTCTTCTGCACGGAAGGGACCTTCGGACCATGCGGGAAAATGAGATCGCCCGCTCGGTTTCCCTGCTGATGACGGACAGAACCGACCCGGAGCTCATGACCTGCGGGGAGGTGGTCAGCATCGGCCGCTATCCCT
>CAYLHR010000041.1:0-15947 GCA_964383335.1 uncultured Lachnospiraceae bacterium | reverse complement strand
CCTGAATCTGTCTCTTGCGCCCCTCACGGAGCTCGCTCTCGGCGGCACCGCGGTCGGCACCGGCCTCAACGCGCCGGCAGGCTTCGACACGAAGGTCGCGGAGTACGTGTGACAGCTTACGGGTATGCAGTTCCGCACGGCCGGCAATAAATTCCACGCGCTGACGTCGAAGGACGAGCTTGTCTTCGCGCACGGCGCGCTGAAGGGACTCGCGGCCGACCTCATGAAGATCGCGAACGACATCCGCTGGCTGGCCTCCGGTCCCCGCGACGGCCTTGGCGAGATCACGATTCCGTCCAACGAGCCCGGCTCATCTATCATGCCGGGCAAGGTCAATCCGACCCAGTGCGAGCAGGTGACGATGGTCGCCGTGCAGGTCATGGGCAATGACGCGGCCGTGGGTATCGCCGCTTCGCAGGGCAATTTTGAGCTCAACGTCTTTATGCCCGTGCTCGCCTACAATTTCCTGCAGGCGGCGCGGCTGCTCGCGGAGTCCATGGATTCCTTCCGCGTGAACTGTGTCGTCGGAATCGAGGCGAACCGCAGGAAGATGGCGCACAACCTGCACAACAGCCTGATGCTCGTGACCGCCCTCAATCCCTATATCGGTTATGAAAATGCGGCCAGAACGGCGCATCTGGCCTTTGAGCGGAACATTTCCCTGAAGGAGGCGTGCGTGGAACTCGGGTACCTGACGGCGGAGCGCTTCGATGAGGTGTTCCATCCCGAGGAGATGGCTTAAATCGAAGGAGAGACAGAATGAGACGATACACCAGCTTTATGATTTCCGGAATTCTGGCGCTGTCGCTTGCGGTCTGCGGCCTGTCCGGCTGTGCAGGAGGACTTCTGCCCGGCGGAAATGCCGGCAGCGGCTCAGGGGCTGAGTCCGGGAGCGCTGCGGGAGCGGAGAGCGACCAGGCCGGCGCGGGAACGGAATCCGGAAACGGCGCGGGAGCTGAGAACGGCCAGACCGGTGAGAGTCCGGACGGCAGCGGCGCGGACACAAATGCGGCGGATTCTGCAGGAAGCCCCGGCAGAGACGCGGCGGAGAAAGCGGCGAAGAAGCCGAAACCGACGCCGACCGTCGATCCCGCGGCGGTGGATGCGGAGTTTGCGACCGGCAGAATGGAGAACGGCATCTATATCCTGGATTTCTTCGATTTCCAGGCCATGCTTCCCGAGACCTGGCGCTACTACGACGCGGCGGAACTTGCTTCCCTCAACACGACGATTCAGGACGGAGAGACGGCGGAGGAGGCCCGCACGGCGATCGAGGAGGGCTCGGCCCGCATGGATATGGTCGCGGTCAACGAGAAGGAAGGGCAGTCCGTCAACATTTCGATTGTGAAGCTGGGCATAACGTCAAACATCAAAAGTGTAGAGGATTATATTGAGAATACGTTCCCGATGATAGAGGAACAGCTCTCCCAGCAGGGCTTCGTCAATGCCAGAGTGTCGAAGCAGGAGGGGATGTTCGTCGGGAAAAAGGTCCCGATCGTGCTCATTACCACCGATACCTACGCCGGAGACAATGAGACGTATCCCTTCTACGAGCGTCAGGCCTATATCCAGAACGGAAGCTATCTCGCCTGCGTCACGGCGACCTCTCTCGTCAAGGATACGACGCAGAAGATCTTCGGGCTTTTTACCCTTCCGGGAATCGAGAAGGTTCTCGAGTCGGACGCGGCCGCCGCGGAGCAGGGCGAGGGAGAAAACAGCGAAGAGGCGGTTCCCGAGGGCGAGGAAATCCCCGGCGGGGAGGAGATCCCGGAGGGCGAAGAGATATACGAGGATGCGGGTTATCAGGATCCCGACAACGAAAATGTCTTCATCGCGGATCACGGGAGCGAGGAAACCGGAGAGGAATACGAGGTCCCCGTTGAAGAGGGGGAGGAGCTGGGGTGACGGTCTGCAGAGGGCCATTTGCCTGAAAATGCAGCCGCTCCCGCAGCACGAAAGGAGTTAAACATGCAACAGGAAATTGTGCGCGTCTGCCTCATCACGGGATATCTGGGCGCGGGAAAGACGACGCTTCTCAACCGGATTCTCGCGAACAGCGAGGGAATCCGCGCCGCGGTAATTGTCAATGACATCGGCGAGGTCAACATCGACGCCGAGCTGATCGCGAAGAAGGGTACGGTGTCGGTGGAGGAGAAGAGCCTGATTCCGCTGACCAACGGCTGCATTTGCTGCACGCTGTCGGACGATCTGGCGAAGCAGCTCTCCCAGCTGGCGGACTCCGGGCTCTATAACTATATCATCATCGAGGCCTCCGGCATCTGCGAGCCGATCCCGATCGCGCAGACGATCTCCATGATCTGCAAGGAGAACTCGGAAGACGGTCTCTATATGAAAATGGACAACGTCATCGCCGTCGTCGACTGCGCCCGCATGCTTCAGGAATTCGAAAACGGCCGGAAGCTCATGCGGGAGGCGATTGAGGAGGACGATATCGAGAACCTTCTTATCCAGCAGATCGAATTCTGCAACACGATCCTTCTCAACAAGACGGATCTGGTGACGGAAGATGAGCTCGATGAGCTGAAGGCCATTATCCGCACGCTCCAGAAGGAGGCGGTGATGATTGAGACGCAGCAGGCCGGCGCGAAGATTGAGGATCTGATCCACACGGACAGGTTTGATCTCAACCGCTCCATGGCAGCGGCGGGCTGGGTGGACGCGATCCAGAGCTTCAACGCGGCTGATGCCGGCAGGGACGGCCACGATCACGAGGACCATGACCACGAAGCCCATGATCACGAGGACCATGCCCACGAGGACCACGACCATGAGGCTCATGACCACGAGGACCACGGCCACGAATCCCACGCCCACGGCGGCCATCATCATCACCATGATCATCATCACCACCATCACGACGGGGAATCTCACATCCTGGAGTACGGAATCAGCACTTTCGTCTACTTCCGCCGCCGCCCCTTCAACCGGGACAAGCTGGTGGAGCTGTGCGACTACTGGCCTCACTCCATCATCCGCTGCAAAGGGATGATCTGGTATGAGCATGAGCCGAATGTCTCATTCATGTTCGAGCAGGCGGGCCGGCAGATCACGGAATCGCCGTCCGGCGTGTTCCTGGCCGCGGCGCCGGAGAAGGTGCAGCAGAGGATGCTGCGCCAGTATCCGCAGATCCGGGATATGTGGGATGAGACCTACGGGGACCGCATGATCAAGCTGGTGTTTATCGGGAAGGATATGGACGAGGAGGCGCTCACACTCCGTCTTGACGCCTGTCTCGGAAAATGAGCCGTCTTTCTCATACTGACAGTTCAGATATTCACAGACAGAAAAACAGCGGGCCGCACAAGCCCGCTGCTCATTTTTACGATTTGTCCATGTATACAGATCAGCTTATCTGCTGTTCTGAAGATCTTACTTTTTATTCTGATCAGTCCGCCTGGGGAAAGATCTTACATTTTATCCTGATCAGCCCGCCTGGGGAAAAATCTCCTTTTTGTGTGCAAGCATGGCCGTCGCCAGAATCTCTCCGAGCACGTAGCAGCCGACGATCTCGCCCGCCGCGATGGAGAGCACCAGAAGAATAAAGGGCATATCCACGCCGTAGCCGAAACGAAGTACGAGCGGTACGATAACGGTGTTGGAGATGATGGCAGGAACCGGCACGAGCCAGCGGTTTCCGCGAAGCCTGTATCCGAAGTAAGCGCCGATCAGCGTCGCGATGCTCCCGAAAATGACGTCCCAGATGATGGCGCCGCCCATCAGATTCGCGATGATGCATCCGATGAAAAGCCCGGGAATGGCGGCCGGCGTAAAGAGCGGAAGGATAGTCAGCGCCTCCGCGATTCTCACCTGAACGGCGGCGAAGGAAATCGGCACGAAGGCGAGTGTGAGAACGACGTAGAGGGCCGCGATGGCAGCGCCCTGCGCCATAAAAAGTGGCGTGATTCTGTTCTGTTTCATGTTCTTCTCCCGTGGTTTTGATTAACGTGAGGATGGCTTCAAACTCACGGCCGCCCGTCCGCCGGCGGCGCCGCTTATTATAGATGATGCCCGTCTGCCGGGCATCTCATCTTACCACTCATTTCCCTGATGCGCAAGGGCCGGATTATTGTCTGTGCATGTAATGTGCACGGATCATCTACATGGAAATGGTCAATTCATATAATCTCCAGGTATATGTCCGCTGTCATTCATGTTATAATAAATCATCCACTGCGATTGACTGATTAAGCATATTACGCGAGGAGATTTGGCGTGTTTGGTGAACATTTTCAGCTGAATGAACAGACGATTCCCATTGTGGAGGAAATCGGAAAGCATATGCCCGGAGGCTTTTTCATCTATAAGGCGGAGCAGCCGGAGGAGCTTCTCTATGCAAATCAGGCGGTGCTGACGATCTTCGGCTGCGAGACGCTGGAGGAGTTTAAGGAGCTGACCGGGTACACATTTCGGGGCATGCTGCATCCGGACGACTACGGGAAAGTATCCGAGTCGATCGACGAGCAGATCGCGGCAAGCGACGAGAACTTCGACTATGTGGAATACCGAATCATTCGGAAGGACGGCACCTTCCGCTATGTGGATGACTACGGCCACTACACGGAGACCGAGGCCTACGGGGGGATTTACTATGTCTTTATTTCAGATATCACCGAGAAGCGGAAGCGCATGGAGTCGGATCTCGCGGTACGGCAGGCGGTCATCGAAGCCCTGAGCGAGTCCTACCACACGGTCTGGCTCATCAACGACGTGGAGACGGAGAGCTTTTCCCTGTACCGCGGCGACACGGAGGGGGCGACGATTCACAGCGCGCCGATCCGGGATGCGCTGGGACAGTTTAAATACTCTAGGGCCAAGGAATATTATATCAGTACCACCGTCGCGGCGTGCGATCAGGAGCGGCTTCAGGAGGAGCTGAAGCTTGAGAATATCGCGGCGCGCCTCATGAAAAGGCCGCAGTACAGCGTGAATTATCTCCGCGTCATGGACGACGGAAGCGAAAAATATTTCCGGATCGAGTTCGCCAAGGTCAATATGCCCGACGGGAAAATGGGCATTGTGTGCGGCTTCAAGGACGTCGACGAAGACGTCCGGCAGGGGCAGGCGGTCGAAAAGGCCCTGCGGGAGGCAAAGCTGGCGGAGGAGGAAAACAGGAGGCTCGTGGCTGAGATTGAGTCGGCTGCGAGGCTAGCGGATCTCATGGGCTCCGTGGCGTCGCTCCTATCCAACATGCCGGCCATGAGCTTTTCGAAGGACGCGGAGACGGGGCGCTATCTGGCCTGCAACCAGTCCTTCGCGGAATACGCGCACAAGTCGTCCCCCGAAGGAGTCATCGGGCTCACGGATCACGATATTTTTGACAAGGTGACGGCGGATCATTTTGTGGAGGACGACAGGAAGGCGCTCTCCATGGATGAACCCTACATTTTCTTTGAGGATGTTCCCGACGCCGGAGGGACACTCAGAAATCTGCAGACGACAAAGCTCAAGTTCCGGGACGGCAGCGGCCGGCTCTGTACGCTGGGCATGTGCGTCGATGTGACGGAGATGACCAGGATCAAGGCCACGGAGGCGCGGCAGCTTGAGATGGAGGAGAAAATTGCCCTGCAGGAGAAGCTGCTTTCCGAGGAACGGCAAAGAGCGGAGCAGGACCGCCTCATCACGGCACTGGCTTCCGACTACCACAGCGTTTACTATCTGGAACTGGACACGGACAGCGGTGTCTGCTACCAGCCGCGCACGGATCTGCGGGAAGGGCTTCGGGTTGGGGAACATTTCGCGTATTATCAGACATTTGCCGGCTACGCGGAGCAGTATATTTCAAAAAAATATCTGGGCGAGTTCCTGGCCTTTATACAGCCCGACGCGATCCGCGAGGGCCTGAAGGAGCAGCGGGTCATATCCTTCCGTTATATGATAGAAAGAGACGGAATCGAGTCCTATGAGATGATCCGCTTCGCCGGCGTCCGCCACCCCGAGGACCGGGACGACCACATTGTCCACGCGGTCAGTGCCTGCTTCTCGGACGTGGACAGCGAGACGAGAAAGTCTCTCGCGCAGACCCAGGCTCTGGGCGAGGCACTTGCGGCGGCGCAGGAGGCCAATAAGGCGAAAACATCTTTCCTGTCCAATATGAGCCACGAGATCCGCACGCCCATGAATGCGATTATCGGGCTCGATAATATCGCGCTCAGCGAACCGGGGCTGCCGGATAAGACGCGGGAGTATCTGGAGAAGATCGGGTCTTCCGCGCAGCATCTGCTGAATATCATTAATGACATCCTGGATATGTCCAGGATCGAGTCCGGCCGCATGATCATCAACAACGGGGAATTCTCCTTTGCGAAGACGCTCGAGCAGGTCAACACGATTATCGGCGGTCAGTGCAGGGACAAGGGACTCCATTACGAGTGCGGCATTAAGGGACATGTTGCCGACTACTACATCGGCGACGACATGAAGCTGCGCCAGATCATGATCAACATTCTGGGAAATGCGGTCAAATTTACACAGTCCGGCGGCAAAATTACATTTACAGTGGAGGAACTGGCGCGGTTTGACGGCAATTCGACGCTTCGTTTTATCATTTCCGACACGGGAATCGGCATGAGTGAGGACTACCTGCCGAAGATCTTTGACGCCTTTTCGCAGGAAGACGCCTCCTCGACCAACCGGTACGGCAGTACGGGACTGGGCATGCCGATCACGAAGAGTCTCGTCGAGCTCATGAACGGGACCATTGAAGTGACGAGTGAAAAGGGAAAGGGGTCCACTTTCACGGTCACGGTTACGCTCCGCGACTCTGACCGGGTAAATTCGCCCACCGATGATCAGGAACTTCTGCCTCACGAGATGTCGGTTCTCGTGATCGATGACGACGCTGTCGCCTGCGAACACGCGCAGCTGATTCTGGGCCAGATCGGCATCAGCTGTGACAAGGCGATGTCCGGGGAGGAGGGAATCCGCATGGTCGAGCTGCACCACGCAAGGAGAGATCCGTACAATCTCATCCTTGTGGACTGGCGGATGCCGGAGATGGACGGCGTCGAGACCACCCGCAGGATCCGATCCGTGATCGGACAGGAATCCGCCATCATCATCCTGACATCCTTCAACTGGGACGACGTCGCGGAGGAGGCGAAGGCAGCGGGTGTGGATACCTTCGTCGCCAAGCCTCTCTTTGCGGACAGGGTGATGGACGAGTTTCGGGCAGCCTTCCGCTTGAAAAATGCGGCCGCCAGGAAGCCGGCCGCCGAACTCACCGGCCGCCGGATCCTGCTGGCCGAAGACATGGTCGTAAACGCGGAAATCATGATGATGGTGCTCGCGATGCGTGAGATGAAAAGTGAACTTGCGGAGAACGGAGAGCAGGCAGTGAAGATGTTCGCCGAAAGCGAGCCGGGCTACTACGATGCGATTCTCATGGATATGCGGATGCCGGTGATGGACGGACTCGAGGCAACACGGGTGATCCGTTCGATGGACCGGCCGGACGCGAAGACCATTCCCATCATCGCCCTTACTGCCAACGCCTTCGACGAGGATGTCCACCGCAGTATGCAGGCGGGCCTCAATGCGCATCTCAGCAAGCCTGTGGAGCCGGAGGGTCTCTTCGCGACGCTGGAGAACCTGATCCGGGTCTGAGCTCCGGATAAAATCAGCGGCAAAATCAGCCGGATTCAGCGGCAAAAGGAATCCTTGATTTTTAACGGCACCTTATGTATAATACTCGGGTATGGATACGAAAGACGAAGCCTTTATGCGGGAAGCGCTGAGACAGGCGCGGAAAGCCTACAGGCTGAATGAGACCCCGATCGGCTGCGTGATTGTGCACGAAGGGCGGGTGATCGCGCGGGGCTACAACCGGCGGAACACCGATAAGAGCACCCTCGCGCACGCGGAGATCCGGGCCATCAGGAAGGCCGCGAAGGTGATCGGCGACTGGCGTCTCGAGGAGTGCACGATGTACGTGACGCTTGAGCCCTGTCCCATGTGCGCGGGCGCGATCGTGCAGGCCAGGATTCCGGAGTGCGTGATCGCATGCATGAATCCAAAGGCGGGCTGCGCGGGCTCCGTGGTCAACCTGCTGAATATGAAGGGCTTCAATCATCAGGTCGATGTGCGGACCGGTGTCCTCGAGGAGGAGTGCCGGGAGATCCTGCAGCGGTTCTTCAGGGAGCTGCGGGAGCGGGACCGCGCGAGAAAGGCGGCATCTGTCTGACAGATCCATACGGAACAGTATACGGAGAGTTATCGAAGTGGTCATAACGAGCCGCACTCGAAATGCGGTCGTCGGGTAACCGGCGCGAGGGTTCGAATCCCTCACTCTCCGCGAGATAAAACCCCGAAAGAGCAGTTTTAACAGAACATGCTTCTTCGGGGCTTTATTTTTGTCTTTTTTGTGTTTCGGGCCGCCCGCATGCCCAATCGGGGGCCCGGTGTGGTATACTAAGGGGGTGCGGTGAAACCTGCCGCCATGCGGTCCCTCAAAGGGATACGAATCCGAAAAGAATCCGAAAAGGAACAGAGCCAAGATGAACAGCAGAGACGCGGCCACCTACGTCAACATCGAGATCCGGGATGTGGACGGTGAGAGCGCTAAGATATACGGCGAACACCTGGACAGAATGCGCACTGTGATGCACGGCATTTTAAGGAGGGTGAATGACTTCCGTGCGGGAGTGAAGGCGAGAGGGCTACAGGATCCCGTCGACCACTGCCTCGCGCGCATCAAGACTGACGCGAGTATCCGCGAAAAATGCGTCCGCAGGGGCCTCGCCCCGACCACCGCGAACGCCCTCTTTGAGATCAAAGACGCGATCGGCGTGCGCATCGTCTGCCCGTTTTTAAACGATGTCTACCTGCTGCGGAAGTACCTGGTCGGTATCGATGACTACGAGATCGTCCTCGAGAAAGACTACATCCGCCACGCGAAGCCCAACGGCTACCGGAGCTTCCACATGATCCTCCGGGAGAAGTCGGGCTACTACGCGGAGATTCAGATCCGCACGGTATCCATGGACTCCTGGGCGGCGCTCGAGCACCAGCTGCGCTACAAGAAGAACCCGGGGGTGAACGACGCCCTCATCGCCAGCGAACTCAAGCGGTGCGCGGACGAGCTCGCCTCGACGGACGTCTCGATGCAGACCATCCGGGACATGATCCGCGGGGACAGCATCTGAGCTGCGGATAACTATAACAGAAAGACGGTGATTCTAAAGATGAAACTTCTGCTCGCTGAGGACACGCGCGACATGAACCGCGCGCTCACGGCGGTCCTTACACACGAAAAATATGCGGTCGACTCCGTCTTCGACGGACAGGCGGCGCTGGACCACATTTTAAACGACAGCTACGACGGCATCATCCTCGATATCATGATGCCGAAGATGGACGGTCTGGAGGTGCTCAGAAACCTGAGAACGCACGGCATCGTGACGCCGGTGCTTCTTCTTACCGCCAAGGCCGAGGTCGATGACCGGGTCAACGGCCTCGACGCCGGGGCCGACGACTACCTGACCAAGCCCTTCGCGATGAAGGAGCTCCTCGCCCGCGTGCGCTCCATGACGCGCCGCAGGAACGAGTACAGCGGAAATGAGCTGACCTTCGGCGACCTCACCCTTAACGCCGGGCAGCTGGAGCTCGTCTCGGCGAACTCGGTGCGCCTGTCGGGGAAGGAGTGCGATATCATGCAGCTGCTGATCCTGAACGCAGGCCGGGAGCTCCACACGGACTATCTACTCGAGCAGGTCTGGGAAAATGAGCAGGACGCCCAGTCCGACACGGTCTGGCTATACATTTCCTACCTGAGGAACAAGCTGAGGGCAGTCGATTCCGGCGCCCGGATTGTCGGGGAGAAGGGGGAGAGCTTTATTATCATTTCCTCGGAGGACCGCTCCGCGGACTGACAGGGGAAAAAGCTCCGCGGCCCGGCTGCGGACGTTCGCATTGACCTCATATCCGCCCGGTAAAAAGGACTGTACATGAACACAAGATCCATCCAGAACCTGAGACGAAAATTTATCTTCATGTCGATGTTCGCCTATCTGGCCGTGATCCTGTTTGTCGGCGCCTGCATTAACATTTCCAATATGTTCGTGACCGGAAGACAGATCAACGACGCGCTGGAACTCATGCTCGAAAGGGAGATCGAGAACGCCAATGAGCACGCGGCAAGCGAAAGTCAGGACACCGCGGCCAATGATGGGCAGAACGCCGCGTCAGAGGAGAGGCGGGAGGAGCGGGAGAACAGCCTGGACGCGCTTTCTTCGGAATTCCGCTACTCGGCGCGCTACTTTACGGCGGCCTTCAGCGAGGAGGGCGAGCTCACAAACCTGAATACATCCCGCAGCATGCGTCTCACAAAAGAGGAGGCGCAGGCCATGGCCGCACGCGCTTACGAGCGGGGCAGGGACAGCGGGAGAGACTCCTATTTCTACTATCGGACGGGCCTGGATGTCAAGGGGACCACACATCTCGTCTTCCTCAACTGCGCCTCCATGATCCTGTCCAATCTGCGGATTCTGTATATCACGCTTCTCATCGGTGCAGCCGGCATGGTCATATCGCTGGTTCTGCTGTATTTTCTGTCCTACCGCGTCATCCAGCCGGAACTGGAAAATGCGCGCCGCCAGAAGCAGTTCATCACCAACGCGAGCCACGAGCTGAAGACGCCGCTCGCTGTCATCCGGGCCAACACCGAGATCGAGGAGATGATGAACGGGGAGAGCGAGTGGACCCGCTCGACCATGCGGCAGGTGGACCGCCTGAGCGGTCTCGTCCAGAACCTGGTCATGATCTCAAGGGCGCAGGAGCGGGAGGACCGCAGCGTCATGACCGCCATCGACGTGTCGAAAAATGTCGAGGAGACCGTCAGGCCCTTCGAGTCCCTCGCCCAGCAGGAAGAGAAGCAGCTGATCATCGACATCATGCCGGATATCCATATGGTCGCCGACGAATCCAAGATCCGTCAGCTCGCCTCGCTCCTCATCGACAACGCGTTCAAGTACTGCGATGAAAAAGGGAGGATCCGGGTGCAGCTGGATACTCTGAAGAAGGGGAAGACGGTGCGGCTCATTTTTTCGAATACCTTCGCGGAGGGCGCCGGCGTCAACTACAGCCGCTTCTTCGAACGCTTCTACCGGGAGGACGAGTCCCACAACGTGGACAAGGGCGGCTACGGCATCGGCCTCTCCATCGCCGAGAGCATCTGCCAGCAGTACAGAGGCAGCATCTCCGTCTCGTGGAAGAACGGGGAGATCGCGTTTACGTGCCTTCTCACCTGACGGCGCGGGACGGGTTGATAAATGAAAAACAGAAACAGGTATCCCATGCCGGCGCAGCTTTCATGAAGAAGAGGACGGACTGGGAAAGGACAGGGAAAGGGCGGCAAAGTGAATAAACCGGATAAAGAAACGAAGAGACAGGAGCCGGGCGGACTGAAGACCGCCAGACGGAACAGCGAGGGCGCCGCCAGGGGCCCTGTGAGGCGCGATTCCGGCGACACGGGCGCGAAGCCCAAGGACCCGATACGCCTCGAGCATATCGGTCTCGCCGCGGCGGCCGTCGCCGCACTGCTCATTCTTCTAGCGGGCGGAACCGTGACCTCCGGCCTTAACGAGGCGAAGGAAGCCGCTGAGACCGGCACGCAGACCGTGACGGAGATGACGGCCGGAGCGGAGAGCGGCGCCGAAGGGACGGAGAGCGGCGAAGAGGCAGCGGCCGGAGCGGAAGGCTCCGATGCGCAAAGCGGCGCGGAAGGCGGAGACGGAACATCCGGCACCGAGAGCGGCGCCGGGACAGAGGAGGTGCAGCGGTCCCTCATCGAGCGCACGGCCATTGCCGCGCGGCAGAAGGCGGAGGCGCAGATCGAGGAGATGAACACCGTGTCGATCACCGTGAGCGCGGTGGGAGACTGCACGCTCGGCATGGACGACGACCTGGACTACGATATGAGCTTTAACGCCTCCTATGAGGAGAACGGGGCCGGCTGGTTCCTCGAGAAGGTCCGGGATACCCTGCAGGGCGACAATCTGACGATCGCGAACTTCGAGGGCGTCCTCACCTCCGGAGGCGAGCGGGCGGACAAGGAATTCTGCTTCAGGGGAGAGCCGGAGTACACGCAGGTTCTCACGGAAGGCGGCATAGAGGCCCTCAACCTGGCCAACAACCACGCCTTCGACTACGGAAGCGACAGCTACTTCGAGATGAAAGATATCATGGCGGAGGCGGGCATCGACGTCTTCGGCTACGACAACAGCATTGTGCTCGACGTAAACGGCGTGAAGGTGGGCCTCACCGGCACCTACGAGCTCGACGAGGGCATCGACGTGAAGGAGAAAATGCTCGCCGAGATCGAGAAGGTGAAGGACGAGGGCGCGCAGCTTGTGATCAGCAGCTTCCACTGGGGTGACGAGGGCGAGACGGAGCCCAACTCAATCCAGAAGGAGCTCGCCCACGCGGCGGTCGACGCGGGCGCCGACCTCGTGCTCGGCCATCACCCGCACGTGCTGCAGGCGGCGGAGATTTATAACGGCAAGTACATTTTCTACAGCCTGGGCAATTTCTGTTACGGCGGAAGTACGGATCCCTATGATTATGACACGGCGATCGTTCAGCAGACCTTCACCTTCAACTCCAAGGGTCTCGCGGACGCGTCGCAGGCGGAAGTGATACCCTGCAGCGTCACCTCCGCGGAAGATTACAACAACTATCAGCCGACGCCGTATCCGGCGGACAGCTCCGGCTATCTCAGGGTTCTGGAGAAGCTGGCCATGTCCTGACAGCCGGCCTGCGGAAACAGCTGAGAGATCCTTTCGAGCCGGCTTGCGGAAACTGCTGAGAGGCCCTTTCGAGCGGCCTGCGGAAACAGCTGAGAGACTCTTTCGAGCGGCTTGCGGAAACTGCCGGAGATGTCCTGAACTCAGTATCACAGAAGCTGTCGTATCACAGACGGCAGCGGAAAAGAGGGAGCGTATGAGAAAAACCAAGATCATCTGCACCATCGGACCTGCCAGCGAGAGCGAGGAGAAGCTCAGGGAGCTGATCGTCGCCGGCATGAACGTGGCGAGATTTAACTTCTCGCACGGCACGCATGAGGAACACGAGGAGAAGTTCCAGCGCCTCCGCAGAATCCGCATCGACATGAACATGCCGATCGCCACTCTGCTCGACACGAAGGGGCCGGAGATCCGCCTCAGGGATTTCAAAGAGGGGCGGGTCGAGCTCACGCGCGGCCAGAAGTTTACGCTCACGACGGAGGACATCCCCGGCGACGCCTCCAGGGCCTCCATCACCTATGAGGGCCTGCCGGGAGACGTGAAGAAGGGGACGCACATCCTCATCGACGACGGACTCATCGGACTTGTGGTCGAGGACGTGTCGGGGAGTGAGATCCACTGCCTGGTCGAAAACGGCGGACCGGTGTCCAACCACAAGGGAATAAATGTGCCCGACGTGGAGCTCTCCATGCCCTTTATCAGCGACAGGGACCGCTCCGATATCGAGTTCGGCTGCCGCATGGGATACGATTTCATCGCATGTTCCTTCACGAGGACGGCGGACGACCTGCGCGAGGTCCGCAAGATCCTGAACGCCCACGACAGCCATATGCAGGTGATCGCGAAGATCGAAAATATGCAGGGCGTCAACAATATCAGTGAGATCCTCGACGTGGCGGACGGCGTCATGGTCGCGCGCGGCGACCTGGGCGTTGAGGTGCCGCTCGAGGAGGTGCCGGTGATTCAGAAGCGGATCATTTCTCTTGCGCAGAAAAAGGGCAAAATCGCGATCACGGCGACGCAGATGCTGGACTCCATGATGCACAATCCCCGCCCGACGCGGGCGGAGACGACCGACGTCGCGAACGCGATCTACGACGGAACGGCAGCGATCATGCTCTCGGGTGAGACGGCGGCCGGACAGTATCCGGTCGAGGCGGTGAAGATCATGGGACGAATCGCCGAGCGCGCGGAGCAGGATATCAACTACGCGAAGAGGAGAGAAGCTCTCCTTGACTCGGTTCCGGATTACTCGCTGGATCTTCACGGCGTGACCGCCTCCATCTGCCACGCCTGCTGCACGGTCGCCTCCGAGGTCGGCGCGACCGCCATCGTGACGGTCACTATCTCCGGCTACACGGCACAGCGGCTCTCGCGGCTGCATCCCTCCCAGCCGATCATCTCATGTTCGACGAACACGCGGGTCGCATGTCAGTCCAACCTGCTCTTCGGCGTCGTCCCTATCATCATCGGCATCGAGGAAAATGAGGACGCCCTCTTCGAGACCGCCATCCGCCGCGCGGAGATGACCGGCTACGTGAAGAAGGGAGACCGGATCGTGCTCACCGCGGGCGTGCCGCTCGGCAAGTCCGGCAACACGAATATGGTGCGCGTGGTGGATGTATGATGCCGCGCCCTCAGATTTTGGTTTACAACGGGGAGGCATTCGGTTATAATAAAATTATCTAAAAAATCGCGTGTATAAACGTGATTTTCTGGTAAATATATATAACAGAGGTGACCCGTATGAAATTTGTGATCAGTGGAAAGAACATCGAAATCACCGACAACCTGAGAGATGCCGTTGAGAGCAAGCTCGGAAAGCTCGAGAGGTATTTCACCCCGGACACAAAAGTCAACGCCACGCTTTCCGTGGAGAAGGAGCGCCAGAAGATTGAGGTCACGATCCCTGTGAAGGGAAGCATCATCCGCTCGGAGCAGGTCAGCAACGACATGTACGTCTCCATCGATCTCGTCGAGGAGGTCATTGAGCGGCAGCTGAAGCGCTACAGAAGCAAGATCATCGACAAGCATCAGTCGGGCGGCAACTTCCAGCAGGCCTTTATCGACACGGACCTCGACATGGAAGAGGATGAGATCAAAATCATCCGCACCAAGCGCTTTGACATCAAGCCGATGTATCCGGAGGACGCCTGCGTACAGATGGAACTTCTGGGACACAGCTTCTTCGTCTTCGTGAACGCGGAGTCGGGTCAGACCAATGTGGTTTATAAGAGAAAGGGCGGCACATACGGACTCATCGAGCCGGAAGACTGAGCGGCGGGTTATTAAGGAGCGGTCTTTCAGAGAAGGCGCATTTTCATAGAATGTACGGCTGCGGGAAGAAATTCCCGCAGCTTTTTCATTCATCATCCGCCTGTCGGGAGATATTCCTGCAGCTATCCGGTCAATTATTCGGCCCGGCGGGGCACCACTCTCCTCAGTTTTTATTGTGCGGGACGGCGTCTGGTGGTATGATTGACTCTATATGAGCTTCGACAAATCATAAAAATGTGAGGTTACACAGCTGAAATGAGTTTAATGACAAAAATATTCGGCACCCACAGCGACCACGAGCTGAAGCGGATCCGTCCCATCGTGGACCGGATCGAGGCGCTGAGGCCTCAGATGCTGGAGAAGACGGACGAGGAGCTCCGGGCGATGACGCCGGAGTTTAAGGAGCGCCTGGCCAAGGGCGAGACGCTCGACGATATTCTGCCGGAGGCCTATGCCGTCGTGCGCGAGGCGGCGCGGCGCGTGCTCGGGATGGAGCATTTCCGGGTACAGCTGATCGGAGGCGTGATCCTGCATCAGGGCCGCATCGCGGAAATGAAGACAGGTGAAGGTAAGACGCTCGTCACGGTCAACGACTATCTGGCCAAGCGTGACGCCGAGTGGATGGGCTCCGTGCACGAATTCCTCGGCCTTAAGGTCGGCTGCGTGCTGCAGTCCATGAAGTCCGACGAGCGGCGCGAGCAGTACGCCTGCGACATTACCTATATCACCAATAACGAGCTCGGCTTTGACTATCTGCGCGACAACATGGTCATCTACAAGGAACAGCTTGTGCAGCGCGAGCTCCACTACTGTATCATCGACGAGGTCGACTCGGTCCTCATCGACGAGGCGAGGACCCCGCTCATCATCTCCGGACAGAGCGGAAAATCGACCAAGATCTACGAGGTCTGC
>CAYLHR010000040.1:0-16204 GCA_964383335.1 uncultured Lachnospiraceae bacterium | reverse complement strand
GACGGGAATGGTCTCGTCGGCCGCGCTCATCGAGGTGATCGCGGAAAAACTTAAGAGGTACGTGGCGAAGAATATCGTCGTCGATCCGGTCATGGTCGCGACCAGCGGCGCGAGGCTGATCAGCGAGGACGCCGTAGAGACGCTGAAGGAGCGGCTCTTTCCGCTCTCGGCGCTCATTACGCCGAATATTCCGGAGACGGAGGTACTCTCCGGCCTTTCGATTTCGTCCGCGGAGGACATGGAGAGGGCGGCGCGCGTGATCTTCGACAGATACGGCTGCGCTGTTCTGGCCAAGGGCGGCCACCGCATAAATGACGCGAACGACCTGCTCTTTGACGGGCGCGGGATGGTCTGGATCCCCGGCAGAAGGATAGACAATCCGAATACCCACGGGACCGGCTGCACGCTCTCGAGCGCCATTGCGTCGAATCTGGCCAAGGGCCTTGCGCTTGAGGACGCGGTGAGGGGCGCGAAGGCATACCTGTCCGGAGCGCTCTCCGCCATGCTGGATCTCGGATCCGGGAGCGGCCCGATGAACCACGCGTTCGCGATCGGAGGCCGGTATGAAGACTAAGACTTCGGTGCTGAGCAACGGCCTCATCTGGTTCGGCGCGGGCGTCTCCATCGCGGAGATTCTGACCGGCACATACTACAGCACACTCGGCTTCGGGCGCGGGATGGCGGCGATTCTTCTGGGACACCTGATCGGCGGGATCCTCATGTTCGCGGCGGGAATGATCGGCGCGCGCGAGGAGAAGAGCGCGATGGAAACCGTCAAAATGAGCTTCGGGGCGAAGGGCAGCATTCTCTTTTCGGCGCTCAACGTCCTTCAGCTCGTCGGCTGGACCGCGATTATGATTTACGACGGCGCGCTGGCCGCGAACGGAATTTTCGCGGCGGGGACCTGGCTCTGGGCGCTCGTGATCGGGGGTCTCATTCTCGTCTGGATCCTCATCGGCCTCACCAACCTGGGGAAGGTGAATACGGTCGCGATGGCGGGACTTCTCGTCCTGTCGGTGATCCTCTTCGGAGTGATCTTCTTCGGCAGCGGCGGCGGACAGGCCGCGATCGACGACTCCTTAAGCTTCGGGGCGGCGGTCGAGCTGGGCGTCGCGATGCCGCTTTCGTGGCTTCCGCTTATCAGCGATTACACACGGGAGGCGGAGAAGCCCCTGGCGGCGACCGCAGTCAGCGTGATCGTGTATTCGCTCGTCAGCATTTTTATGTACACGATCGGGATGGGTGCGTCCATCTTCACGGGAAGCGGCGATATCGCCTCGATCATGGTGAAGGCCGGACTCGGGATGGCGGGACTTCTCATCATCGTGTTTTCGACGGTGACGACGACCTTCCTCGACGCCTACTCGGCCGGCGTCTCGTCGGTGTCCATCTCCGGACGAATCAATGAAAAGCATGCCGCCGCGGCCGTCGCCGTGATCGGCACCATCGCCGCGATCGTCTACCCGATGGACAACATCACGGACTTCCTGTATCTCATAGGATCGGTGTTCGCCCCTATGATCGCGGTGCAGATCGCGGACTATTTCATCCTGAAAAAGGAACCGGTGCGCGGCGCGGCAAGCGTCCGCAGTCTCGCGATCTGGCTCGCCGGCTTTCTTCTCTACCGGTTCCTCATGGGCGTCGATACGCCCGTCGGAAGCACCCTTCCGGACATGGCGCTTACGATTATCCTCTGCCTGATCGTAAAGTGAGTCAAAGGGGACGGTTCTTTTTGACTCATAGCCGGAGCCCTGCCGGGTTTTCGGCCTGCGCCGGGAACAAGAACAGTATCAAATGCGAAGCGCAGAGAATCGTCCCCTGTGCCACACGCGGAAAGGCAGATTATGAACTCAAATACCAGAAAAATGGCACTCACGGCAATTTTCGCGGCGGTCGCCGTCGTCGGATCCACCTTCTCGATTCCGGTTTTCGGCTCAAAATGCGCCCCGGTCCAGCACCTCGTCAATGTCCTTTGCGCGGTGCTGCTCGGGCCGTGGTGGGGACTTGCGGCGGCATTTATCGCAAGTCTGATCCGGAATCTCACAGGACTCGGGACACCGCTCGCCTTCCCGGGAAGCATGTGCGGGGCACTGCTTGCCGGGCTTCTCTACCGGCAGTTTAAGGCTCTGCCGGCGGCTTATTTCGGCGAGGTCTTCGGGACGGCCGTGATCGGCGGGATGCTGGCATATCCGATCGCCGCTTTTATTCTCGGAAATCCGAACGCGGCGCTCTTTACCTTCGTGGTGCCCTTCCTCATCAGCACGGCGGGCGGCACGCTGATCGCCGCGGTGATCACGGCGGCCCTGTCCGGAACCGGCGTCCTTAAGCAGATGCAGGGACAGCTGACATAAAGCAGTAAACATAAAGCTGCCGGAATGAAGCACCCGGCATGAAACAGCCTTTACAGAAACATCATGAAGAAAATGAGGACAGACAGATGAAATTCAGACGGGAGCAGCTTCTTCTTTACGCGGTGACGGACCGCGCGTGGACCGGCGGCGCCGGGACGGCGTCATCCGTGACCCTTGCGGAGCAGGTCCGCGCCGCTCTTCGCGGCGGAGCCACCATGGTACAGCTTCGGGAGAAAGAGCTTCCGGAAGAGAGCTTTGAGAGGGAGGCGCGGGAGATCCTTGAGATCTGCCGCGCCTTCGGCGCGCCGCTCCTCATAAACGACAACGTGCAGCTCGCGAAAAGAGTCGGCGCGGACGGCGTTCACGTGGGGCAGGGCGACATGGATCCCCGCAGGGCGCGGGAGATCCTGGGGCAGGACGCCATTGTCGGCGTCACCGCGAAGACGGTGGAGCAGGCACGGGCGGCGGAGGCCGCCGGGGCGGACTATCTGGGGAGCGGGGCCGTGTTCGGGACCGGCACGAAAAAAGACGCGGTGCCTCTCGACCTGGATCATTTTGAGAAGATCTGCGGCAGCGTGTCGATTCCGGTCGCCGCGATCGGCGGCATAACGGAAGACAATATTGAGCGCCTTTCGGGAAGAGGCATGAGCGGCTTCGCGGTTGTGAGCGGCATCTTCTCCGCCGGGGATCCCGAAGCCGTAGAGGCCGTGACGAGGCGGCTTAAGGAGAAGGCGAACCGGCTCTGCGGGAAGCGGGGCATTCCGGACATGAATCCTCCGGGCGGCAGGGATCTCTCCCCGTACGCGGCGGAGCTCCTTTCGCGGATCCGCGGGAGGAGACCGGTCGTGCAGTGCATCACGAATCTCGTCACGGCCGGCGACTGCGCGAACGCGCTCCTTGCGGTCGGGGCATCCCCCACCATGGCGCATCACCCGGGGGAGATGGAGGAATTCGCGGCGCTCACCGACGCGCTGGTCCTCAACATGGGGGCGACTGAATCCCTGGACGCGATGTTCCGGGCCGGAAGATGCGGGAACCGTCCGGTCGTCATCGACCCGGTGGGCTGCGCGGGTTCCGGCTTCCGCCGGGAGAAGTGCCTTGAGCTCATCCGCGGGGTCAATCCCGCCTGTATCCGGGGAAATGCGGCCGAGATCAGAGCCCTCGCCATAGACCACAACACGGGGCGCGGCGTGGATGACCCGGGCAGCGCGCGTCCGGAAACGCCTGAGACGGCGGGCGCCGCGGAGTGCGCGCTTCTTCTGTCAAAGAAGACCGGCTCGATCGTGATCGCCACGGGCCCCGCGGACTGTGTCGCCTTCGACGGACACGTGACGGAGATCCGGGGCGGGTCCCCGCTCTTTGCCGGGATCACGGGATCCGGCTGCATGCTGAGCGCGCTGCTCGGCGCGTTTTTGGCCGTGGACTGCTCCGCAAAGAGCGCGGCGGCCTGCTGCGAGGTGATGGCGCGGTGCGGCGAGGCGGCGGAAAAATGGGCCGCCCGCGACTGCGAAGACCTGGTCTTCCCCTCGGGGAGACGGCCGGACGCGCCGGGATACGGCTCATTTCACAGGCGTCTCTTCGACGCGCTCTCTCTTATGTGATGTCGCGGATCCAGATCCCCTTCTGCATGAGGAAGGCGCCGATCGCGCACTTGATGAGTTCTGTCAGCTGGGCGCAGATGAAGATCAGGATGATGCTCATGTCCGTAAAATAGACCAGTACCGCCGTCAGGGGAATCAGGACGACCCAGCTGAAGAAGGAATCAAAGAGGAACGTGATCATGGTCCGCCCGCCCGAGCGGATGGTAAAATAGGCCGCGTTCTCAAAGGCGTACATGGGCATGAAGACGGCAGCTATGCGGATAAAGACAGCCGCCAGGGACCGGATCTCATCCGATGTGTTGTAGATGAGCGGGAAGAAGCCCGACACGAGGAAGAGCAGGATGCCCATAAAGACACAAAGCAGCACGGCGTAGAGGGTGAGCCTCCATGCGTCGTGCTTTACTCTTTGCGGCTCGGTCTTCCCGAAGGCGCCCAGCTCCTGGCCGATGATGATGGCGGTCGCATTTCCCATGGCGATGAAAGCGACATTGAAGACATTCGAGAGCGTGCTCGAGATCGTGAAGGCCGAGATGACCGAGAGGCCGCGCACGGAATGCAGCTGTCCCAGACTCGCCTGACCGGCGGACCACAGAAATTCGTTGACGAGGAGCGGCGTCCCCTTGACCGCGCACTCGCGGATGAGCCTTCCCGGCGCGTAGAAACTGCGGAAGGCCCCGCGGATAAAGCCGAAGCGGTCTGTTCTGCGGTGGACGGACGCGGCCAGGTAGAGCAGTTCCACGAAGCGCGAGATGACGGTCGCGATGGCCGCTCCCGCGACGCCTAGGGCCGGGGCCCCCAGCTTTCCGTAGATCAGGACGTAGTTGCCCGCCAGATTCACCGCCACGGCGGCGAGGGACGCGCGCATCGGAAGCACGGTCTCGCCGGTTGAGCGAAGGACGCTCCCGTAGACCTGCGCGAGCGCGAAGGGCAGGAGGCCGATGAGCATGATTCCCAGGTAGGAGAGGGCGTTGGCCATTGTGATTTCCGGATCCCCGACGCCGCCGTCGGCGTGGAGATAAAGGCTTATGAGGGTCCGGTCCCCGAAGCGGAAGACGAGGAGGCCCGCCGCGGTCAGAAAGCAGGCCAGCAGAAACTGGAGGCGGAAGGTGTACCGCACCCCCTCCTCGTCACCCTTTCCGTAGTACTGTGCCGTGAAGATGCCGATCCCCGACAGTCCGCCGAAGATGCAGAGCATCCACACAAACATCAGCTGGTTTACGATCGAGACACCGGTCATCTGATCCGTGCCCACCCGACCGACCATGATGTTGTCGAGCATGTTGACGAAATTGGTCACGCCGTTCTGCAGCATGATCGGCAGGGCGATCGTCATGGTCTTTCTGATAAATCTTCTGTCGAATATCGCGCTGTTCATGTCCTTCCGGGACAACTCCTTTCTTTTGTAAAGGAATATCAGTATATCGGTTTCCCGATGATAAAGCAAGCGGAATGGCTTTTTCGGGGCATCTGTATTATACTAAGGCGGATTTACTGAAATCGGATTTGCCCGACACGGATGCGGGACTGCTGACAGCGCCGCAAAGAGAGGAAGGAGATGCGATGAACCTCGATGAGATTCTGACGGAAGTAAAGCGAAAGGCAAAGGCGGACCCGGCTCTTCTGCGCGCGCTGCTTGAGACAAAAGCGGACCCGAATCCCGTGAGCCGCCTGTGCGCCGCCGTGACGGAGCTGGGGTATCCGGTCTATGAGATGGATCTCATCAGCGCCGGGGAGGAATATTACGCCGGCATGCGCCGCAGCACAAACGGCGGGGGCGAAAACTCCCCGCTCCTTAAGGGCGAGGACGACTACTACGAAATCTTCATGGCGGAGCTTGCGGAATTACAATAGGAGAACAAAAAGCAGCATGTACGCGAATTATCACACACATACGCCCCGCTGCGGCCACGCCTTCGGGTCTGAGCGGGAATACATCGAGAAGGCCATCGAAAACGGCATGACGATCCTGGGCTTTTCGGATCACATCCCCTACTTTTTCGACGGCGGCTATTATCCGGACGGGCAGAAAATGCGGCCGCAGGAGCTCGATTCCTACGTCGGCACCATCCTCTCCCTGAAAGAGGAATACCGCCGCGACATCACCATCCATCTGGGATTTGAGGCGGAGTATTATCCGAAATATTTCGAAGCGGTCATGGATCTCATAAGCGGGTATCCCGTGGAGTATCTGCTTCTGGGGCAGCATTATCTGGAGACGGGGCTTCCGACGGACCATTTTAACATGCGGCCCTCGCGCGACGCCGGCCTCCTCACCCGCTATGTCGATCTCTGCATCGAGGCCTACGAGACGGGGCGCTTTCTGTATCATGCGCACCCGGATTACTACTGGTTTATCGGAGAGAGTGCCGTATTTGAGAGGGAAATGCGCCGCCTCTGCACCCGCGCGAAGGAGCTGGACATCCCGCTTGAGATCAATCTCAACGGTCTCGGGGACGGGCGGCACTACCCGGATCCGGCCTTCTTTGAGATCGCGTCGTCGGTGGGGAACAAAGTGGTGCTCGGGACGGATGCGCACTTCACGGAGCACGTCTACAGGCAGGAGGTGATTGACCGGGCGATGGAGCTTGTGCGCCGGCAGGGCCTTGAACTGCTCCCGGATCTGGAGGACAGAATCAGATGACCGCCTCACAGGCTGTGGCGTGCCGGTCCCGGCTCTGATATAATAGATATAGCTTTAAGGAGAAGACAGCGGCTTGATGCGCTGTCTTTTTTCAGAAAGAGAGGACGCGGGATGGACGAGCGGTACGCGCAGTATTCGAGAGAGGATTTTTATTCCCAGATCTACCACAACGCGGAGATTTATCCGCCGCCGATTGAGCACGAGAGCATTTTCCTGGAGATCATGAGCGGCTGCCGCTACGGAAAATGTCTCTTCTGCGATTTCCGAAGGGACAGGCTGACCATTTACGGCCTCGAGGACATCGAGCGCCAGCTGGGACTTCTGAGAGCGATTGAGGACGACAAAAACCGGATGCATTTTCTCGGGTGCAATCCCTTCTTTCTGGGCACGGAGATCCTCGTCTTTCTCTGCGAGATGACAAAAATGTATCTGCCTAAGGTGACCGAGATCAACATGTACGCCCGGGCGGACGATATCAACGCCAAAAGCGACGCGGAGCTCCGTGAGCTCAGGGCGGCGGGAATCACTGACCTCCACGTGGGGCTCGAGAGCGGATCCGATGAGATCCTCGCCTATCATCAGAAGGGCGAGACCGTTGCGGACATCGAGAGAGCTCTTCTGAGGCTGGAAGAGGCGGACATCAAATATCATGTGACCATGATTCCGGGGCTCGGGGGAAAGCAGTACTCGAGGGAGCACGCGGTGAAGACCGCGGAGATGCTCTCGAGGCTGCACCCGGACACGATCTGGTGCATTTCTCTCAAACTCTGGGAAAATACGCCGCTCTACGACATGGCGGAAAGCGGCTCCTTCGAGCCGCTCACACCTCATGAGATTCTCGGGGAGGAGCGCGACATGGTCTCGCGGCTGAACCTCACAAAACCCTGCCATTACGTGGATTCCACGGTGCTTCAGAAATATACGTTATCCGTCATGCTCCCCGAGGGAAAGGAGAGTCTGCTCAAAGCGATGGATCAGCTGCTGTCGGGTGAGCTGCGGCCCGGGGAGTGAATCTGATTGAAACATGCCTGCCCTTAAGCAGTCAGGAGATCCACCGGCCGCGGAATCTGAAAGCAGTCAGTAACCCGACGAGAAGGGCAGCGGCTGAGAGTCCGAGGATAAGCCAGGTTTCTTCTCCGGGAATAAAGGTGCTTTCCTCCTGACTGTCTGAATTCCCTTCCTCCCGGCGCGGCCCGGTCCGGTTTTCGCTGTCCGTGCCGGGACCCTGCCGCATGGTGTCTTCATCGCCTTCCGCATCAGGCCGCTGTCCCATGGGACCTTCGCCGCTCTCCGCATCAGGCCGCTGTCCCATGGGACTTTCGCCGCCTTCCGTATCAGACCCTTGTGCCGCCGCGTCTTCGCTGCTTTCCATATCGAACTTTCGCCCCATATGACCGGCTTTTCCGTCCATGCCGCCTGCCATGCCTCCGCCCGCCGCGGCGCCGCCTTCCACCGTCACGGTTCCGCTTAAGGTCAGCTCAGCGGTCTCATCCCCGCAGGCAATGGTATAGGTTTCTCCGGTTTTGAGATCGGGGGAGCTGAGGATGACGGAGGAGAAGCTGTTCTGCATGGTCTCCTCGAGAATGAGACTGCCATTTGAATCCCGGAGGGTGACGGTCAGATTCCCGCTGTCCTTCGTCACTCCGCCGCTGCCGTCCCCGGAATTTTCTTCCGTGACGTTTTCGCCGGAGGTGCTGCCATCCGCTCCGGTCAGGAAGCACTGAATGGAACACTGCAATGACGTGGCGCTCACCCCCTCCGCCATGCCGGCCCCGCCGCAGGCGGTCACGGTTCCGCCGTTGATCTCGATGATGCCGCCGTTTTCCGTTCCGCAGTCGATGGGGCAGTTCATGGATTCCCCGGTCAGATCGACGATGACCGTTCCTCCGTCGATAAAAATGCTGCCGTTTGAATCGATCCCGTCCGCGTCTCGCCCTGAGGGGTTATTGATATAGACGCTTCCGCCTGTGATCCTGACACCCGAGGCACTGTCCGTTCCCCGCGCGTTGATTCCGTCATCGGAGCAGGTGACGGAGATGTCTCCTCCGGCGATGGTGACCGCTGTCGCCTCGAGGCCCTCGTAGCACTCCGCGATGGTGACCGTTCCGGATTCCATGTACAGATAATCGGTGCTGTCGTCATTTGAGACCGTGATTCCGTCGTCACCGGCAGTGATATCGAGATCCATGGAAGTGAGACGGACACTGTCGTTTGCGTGAATGCCGTCCTCCGGTGCCTCAACCGTCACGTGGCCGCCCGTCATCACGAAGTCGTCATTGCAGACGATACCGTGCTGATAAGAGGTTTTGACAGAGAGGGATCCGGAGCCGTTTATGGTGAGATCGTCTTTGGCGTAAACCGCGCCATCGTGGCCGGCGGAGACGGCCGCCTCGGAATACCCGGAAGAATCGGCGGTTTCTGACTCAGAGACGGAAGCGGTCTTCCCTGTCAGAATGGTATTCTCACTGCCCTCCGCGAGCGTCAGAAAGACCTTGCCCGCCTGCAGGATCTGCAGGGCGGCGTCGTCCCCGCAGGTGAGCTGCACGCCGTCAAAGAGGAGCCATATCTTGTCGTCACCCTCAGCGTCAACGATAATGCTTCCGTCTTCGAGTGTTCCTTCGATGACGTATTTTCCCGCGTAGGAGATGTAGAGATTTCCGTCCGCAAAATATGCCCCGTTCCCCGAGATCTCCGCGCTGTCTCCGCTAAGCGTGATGGCCGCCGCGTCCTCCCGCGACCAGTCCGCGTCCAGATCGTTGTCGGTAAATTCGGAGCTGCCGCTTTCTTCATCAGCCATGACGGAAATGCCCAAAGAGGCGCCGTTCATGAAAAGGACGGTGATCAACACAGTTACAATCACGGCGGCTATGCAGACTTTATCCAGATTTCGGTTTGTTGACATTGTTTACACCTCCTGCACGCTGAAGGAGATCATGACAGATAGTCTCCGCTGTAGCTTACGAGCACTGCGTCCAGGACTCCGGGAAGATCGGACAGCGCGTTGATGAAATCCGTGTTCTCATCCTTAAGAAGCACCTCGGTGTTGAGCTCGATTGCGCCCTTTCTCACGGATTTGCTTTTTACTGCGTACCGCTTTGTCTCCCTTTCAAGGAGTGCGGCGGCCTGCGCCTCACTCTCCGAATCAGAGCAGTGCACGACGACGATATAGGGATTGGCGGAGGATTTCCGGTTGGCAAAAATGAGCAGGATGACGCCGATGATCACGCTGCCGAACACGGCCAGCGGAATGAGGCCTGCCGCGAGCACGATGCCGGCCGCGATGGACCAGAAGAGAAAGGCGATGTCGAGCGGCTCCTTGATCGCGGTCCGGAAGCGGACGATAGACAGCGCGCCGACCATGCCGAGCGAGAGAACGATGTTGCTCGTCACGGCGAGGATCAGCACGGTCGTGATCATGGTCAGGGCGACGAGCGTCACGCCGAAGCTCGATGAGTACATGACGCCCTGAAAGGTCTTTTTGTACACGAGCAGGATGAAGAGCCCGAGTCCGCAGGCAAGCACGATGGCGAGGACCATGTCGAACATGCTGACAGCGGAAACATTTTCGAGAAAGCTTGATTTGAAGATATCGCTGAATGTCATGAGAAACTCCCTTCTGTAAGAAAACAGCCGTCAGCCGTAAGCCCGGCAGGCCTGATACTTGGAATATGCTGCCGCATGACGCCCGGGCTCCAGAACCGCGTCCCGGATAATGAGGGGCAGGTATTCGTCCCACTTGACCTCCAGGATGATGGGATCACCCCGCACCGGAATCATCGGACAGTCCGGATTCAAGAAGTCGGTGCATCGGATGCCCGTGCGGATATGATAGTCGAAGGTGACGCGCACGTTGCCCGGAGCGAAGATGTAGGGCTCGCGCGTGTAGTCGACGATGGTTTTTGCCCTGAGTCCTTCGGTCTGCATCTTAACGTACAGCTCGGTAAGAAGTGCGAATTCGTCTTCGGACCGGTCGGCCGGATGTTCTCCGCTTCGCTCACAGAGCGGCCCGGGCAGGATTCCTGCGGCAGCGGCCGCCGCCTCCTCCGCGGTGATCCGCGCCTGCCGCTTGTTTCCCAGGCCGTCCCGCTTACTTTTCTTCTCCAGACAGATATAGGAGAGGTCGCCGTCGTAGAAGCGGATGCGGAATTTCTCGCGGATGTTCACGCCGTCGATCTTTTCGCGAAGCGCCCTGTCGCTGAAGGTGTCGAAGTAGAGGCTTCGGATCTCATATTTTCCGTCTTTCGCGTGAGGATCCGGCGAGGCGGCGGCCCGGAGCCTCTGCCGGATGGCGATCAGATCGGAATAGTTGATTTCGTGCTTCAGTTCATGGCGGTACTGCATGCCCCGCTCCTCCCTTGAAATGCCTGTGCTCTTTGTGCTGACAGGAAGAGCATAGAGGAGAAACCTAAGCTGAAGCTTAAGTTCCGGCCGGTTTTCTTTTTCAGACGGAGGTCGCCTCTTTGGCGGAGATGCGGTATAATGGTCGGAACACTGCCGGTCGGCACGATTCTCACGATCGCGGCGGCGGGAAGCGAGGGAAGCCCGGACTCCGTGATCACGCGCGAGGACGGGATGTTCAAGCGCGGCGCGAGCGGAGACGCGATCCGGCCCCGGTTCAGCATTCTGAATCCCGCGCTCACGCAGACGCTGCCGTCCTATCAGACGGCTGCCGGCATCACGGATATCATGGCGCATCTCTACGAGCGCTATCTCACCAATACGCCGGAGGTGGAGGTGACGGACCGGCTCATCGAGGCGCTCCGCAGCTTCCTCATCTCGATCGGCATGCCGAAGAATTTCGCGGAGCTTGGCGCGAGGGAGGAGGACATACCGGAGCTTGTGCGCGTCCTCTGCCGCGGAGACGGCCGCGGCGGCAGCATCTCCGGATTCGTGACGCTGAACGAGGAGGACTGTGAGAAGATTTACCGGATGATGGTATAAGTAATAATTAAGTCAGGGGGATGCGTTTCCCCCTGACTCACAAAATGCTTTAATCTTTGCGATTTCTTCCTCTGAAAACCCGTTCTGCTGGTTTTCATCCGCCTGCCAGACCATACCTCCCGCGTCACCGCTCCGCTCATAATAGATGGCGGCGTATTTCTTCCAGCGGATATTATCCGGGAAGAGGTAGAAGAGGATTTTCGGATACCGGCCGTCGGCCAGGCGGTGCTTCTCCGCAAATGCCCGGATGAGGCGGAACCCGTCCGAAAGCAGGTCCCCGTCTCCGAGTTCCGAAAAGTAGACCGTCATCTGGCCGGATGAGGGATTAAAGAAGGCGTCATATCCGCCGCCGGCCCCGCGCGTCCCGTTCGCTGTTCCTTCGCGGATCATCGCGTTCGCCTCTTCTTCCAGATCGCTGTAGGAGCAGCCCTTAAGCTGCACCTCTTCGCCGGTCGGCACCCCGTTCTCATCCAGCGCGATGAGGTCTGACTTTGATACGATGATGAAGATCAGCGACATCTCAAACTGCTCCAGAAAGCTGCCGAAGCTCCGGCTCTGTTCATCCATCTTCTCATAGCCGGGTATGGTGAGCTCCGTGAAGGCGATGTATCTGTCCTCAAGACTTTTAAGGGCATCCGGGGCCCGGCCTCTCGCGAGGTGGGTGCCGCTGCAGGTAAGATAGATGTATCCGTCTCCTTCGGTCTGCAGATTTTCCAGAAACAGCCTGGTCTGCTCGAGTCTCAGATCAGACGGGAAGTCGAGGCGGATCTCCCACGTCCCGTCTTCGTGATCGACCGTGTGGAAGGCGCTTGCGGCAAGATCAATCCCCTGGTAGGATATTTCCTGCGGATTGATCCAGATCCCAGCGTCCCGTCCCCAGACATCGGTGACGGTGAGGGAGCCGGAGCTCCCTGCCGCCTCCAGCTCGGCGTCCAGAAAATCGTCCGGGCGGATTTTAAGGATGTAGTCATCGGGCGCATTTTCCCTGACGCCGAAGGCGTAGGGCTTTTCCACCGCGTCGAGTCTGCTTTTCAGCAGCATGGAGCCCGCCGCTCTTTCGACCTTTCCGGACGCAAATGTGTCAAAGCGGACGAGAACCGTTTCCCCCGTCAGCTGGTCCGCGCCGACCTGCGAGGCACCGGCGTTCAGATTGTTTTCCGTCTTTTCCCAGAGAATGTTCCAGTCCGGGATACACTTAAGTGACGCGGGAAGAGGCTCCTCATTAAGGACATAGAGAAACAGATCACAAAGGGAACCGTCCAGCTTTTTCTCTGCCCGGAGCGTCTTTCCGTCCCCTTCGGCGGACACATTGAAATAGGTAAATGACCCGAACCGGTTCTCCTGCATGTCCCACGCGAGGAAGAAGGGGTGGTCCTTCTGATCGAGGGAGGTCAGGATCGATTCGTCCGATTCAGCAGATGCGTCCCCGAGAGATGCTGCCCGTTCCGAGAGAGCAAACTCAATATAGGAGGTGCCGTCCTCCTCCGTCACCCTGATATCCGTGATGTCGTCCCGCGACAGGGGAATATAAGTCTGATCGGAGCCCGTCTCGTGGAGTTCCAGATTTCCGGCCCCCGCGATGTAAATGCGTACTATGTCGTCCGGATCCGAATCCCGGAAGAGCTCGAGCGGGAGGACGAGTTCCACCTTCTGTCCCGACTCCCGCCACAGGTATTCACTTCCCGCGAGTACCTTTACGCGCTCCTTTACCAAGGGAAGCGTCTCTCTCCAGACCTTCTCCTCCGTGCCCTCCCGGGGAAAGAGCCAGAAGGTCCGCGTCTCCGTATTACGGAACCGGATTTCGACCTCGTGCGCGCGGTAATACCGGTATGACAGACATGCGCCAACGAGCAGGAGCACGGCGGCGGCCGCGATGGTGAGAAAGCGTCTCCGCTTAAGACGCGCGGTCCGCTCCGGATCGGGGTCCGGCCATATTTTTCGTATTTCGGATAAAAGCTCGCCCGCGCTCTGCCATCTGCGGTCCTGCCGGAGGGACAGGCCGCGCATGATGAGCGTCTCCGCCTCGGAGGAGATGGCGACGCCCAGCTGCGAGGGGGATTTCAGCTCGTCGTAGAGCATGCGCTGGATCGCGTCGTCGGGCACTTTTCCCGTCACGCAGTAGTAGGCGGTCGCGCAGACGGAATAGAGATCGGTGTGGGGACCCAGGCGGCCCCGGCGGTCGATCTGTTCCTGAGGCGCGAAGCCGTCCTTGTAGATCAGAGAGTGGGAGACGGTTTTTGTATAGAAAGACCGGGCCGCGCCGAAATCCATGAGCGTGAGCGCGCCGCCGGGGCTTACCATGATATTGTCCGGGCTGAAATCCCGGTGGACGATGCCCGCGGCGTGGATCCGGCCGAGGGCTTCGATGAGGGGCACGAGCCTGCGGAAGACCTGTTCTGCCTCCATCCTGCCGTTTTCTTTGATGTATTTCCTGAGGGTCACGCCCTCCAGCAGTTCCATCACGATATAGGCCGTTCCGTTTGCTTCGAAATAGTCCTCAACGCGGACGATTCCGGCGAGATCGGAAAAATCGCGCAGCACACGGGCCTCCTTCACGAAGCGCTCCTTTTCCGTCCGGAACCTGGGAAGGTCATCGGGGGAGACGGCGGAGGCCTCCAGACCCGTCTCCCCGCTGCGCGTCATATATTCCCCGCAGAAATACTCCTTCACGGCCACGCGCCGGCCGCTCAGAAGGTGATTCGCGGAGTAGGTGATCCCGAAGCCGCCCTCGCCTAAGATACCGTCGATCATATAGCGGTCATCGAGAACGGTATTCTGTTTGAGATAGTAATCTTTCCACATAAATCTGAACTCTTAACGCTATTTTATATCCCGGGGGGTAAAGTTGCAAGGTGAGTCAGATGGGGACGGTTCTGTTTGACTCATTGCGTCCCGGACGAGGCTGAGTCAGATGGGGACGAGTCAGATGGGGACGAGTCAGTGGGGACGGTTCTGTTTGACTCGTTGCGTCCCTGACGCAATGAGTCAAACAGAACCGTCCCCATCTGACTCGGTCCCCACCGACTCATCTTGACAGCCAAAAGCTGAAAGAATATTTTTATCTGAGAGATGATCCGCCCGGGCTGCCGGGTGAAGGAGTGAACATGACGGAAACACAGATCACAGTCATACGATCCCGCAGGAAGACGATCGGAATTCAGATAAAGCCGGACGGCAGTGTGCTGGTCCGCGCCCCTTACGGCGTATCGGAGGTGACGATCCGGCGCGGTATAAATGAAAAGCGGGCCTGGATCGACAGACAGAGGAAGAAGCTTGCTGAAGAAAAGCGTGAGGCTGAGGAGGCGGGAAAGCTCACATACGATGAGATAAAGAAGCTGGCTGACGAAGCGTTGCGGGTCATCCCTCCGAAGGCGGCCGCCTACGCAAAGAAGATCGGCGTCACCTACGGCAGGATCACGATCCGGAATCAGAAGACCCGCTGGGGAAGCTGCAGCTCGAAGGGAAACCTCAATTTCAACTGTCTTCTCATGCTCGCGCCGGAGAAGGTGCTGGACAGCGTCATAGTACATGAACTCTGTCACAGGAAGGAAATGAACCACTCCAAGGCATTCTATGACGAGGTGCTGCGCGTGTTTCCGGAATATCACGAATGTCACGCGTGGCTCAGGGAGCACGGCCCGGCATTGCTTCGGAGGATGGCGGATGATTGACAGCGATTCCATCTGATGCTAAAGCTGTATATATTATGTATATACGGAGGGAATATGGAAACACAGCTTGTCAAATGGGGAAACGGACAGGGGATCAGAATCCCCAGACATATTATGTCCGAATGCAGCCTGGAAACAAACGATACCGTAGAAATGCTGGTATCGCAGGGGAGAATTGTCATCCAGAAACCGTTCAGACATAAAACTCTGGAAGAGAGAACTGCAGAATACGGAGGCACATTAGGGCCCTACAGAGAATTTGAATGGGGCGCTCCGGAGGGAAGAGAAATATGGTGAGCAGTTATGTGCATCAGGGGGATGTGATGCGGCTCAGGGCATCTTTGATTATTTCCCCTACGGGTGACGCATCGGATCGGAGAGGATGCTGCCGCGGAAGACCTCACATCTTCCGCAGCTCCTCCAGCTGGATTCTGAGCTTTTCCGCCATATTCTCCCAGAAGCGGTCCGACATGCGTTCCATCTCATCCGCCGCGTCCGAGAGCTTCAGGACCTGCTTCGAGAGCGAATCTCCGGCCTCCTCGAAGTTCTCCATCATGCCGGACGCCGTGTCACGCATGTCCCGCAGCAGTTCATTTCTCACGCTGCGGAGCCGGTCCCGGTGCACCATACTGCGTGCCGTGACTTCGAGCAGATAATCAGAGATCTCCCTCTTTCTCTGCGGGAGGCGTCCCGCGGCCTTTTCCTCCAGAATATACTGATAGCGCTCATAGGCCTCCCCGACGCAGGTCTCCCAGGAGGCGTAGATCTCATTCATCGCGTGAAGGCCGGCATCCCGCAGCGCGTTCCGGTCCGCGCACAGTGTTTTCAGCGCGGCGGCCAGCGCCTCCGGCGTCTCATCGATGAGAAAGCCGTTGCGGCCGTCCGTGATTCCTTCCGCGGCACACGATCCGCGGACGAGGACGCTCGCGAGACCGCAGGCGGCGGCCTCCCGGACGACGAGCCCGTTGGTGTCGAAGGTGGACGGGAAGACAAAGAGAT
>CAYLHR010000039.1:0-16335 GCA_964383335.1 uncultured Lachnospiraceae bacterium | reverse complement strand
ATCAACCGAACGGTGTGCGATATCCTGTCGAAGACTGATGTGAATCAGTACAAACTGATCATGTATATGAACTGTAGAAATATCGACCGCTATCAACAGTGCGAAAATACCTACATCGGGTACATCAAGCACTTCGATGCCCTCTCGATCATCGAAGTCGTGCATCAGACGAATCCGATGGAGCACGGCAGCGTGCAGATCCTGGCTTCCTTTATGGATTCCGAGGTTAAGTGGGGCCTGTGGAACGGTATTTCCTCCCGCCCGCTGATGCCGGTGGCATGCAAGATGCTGTTCGCCCAGAAGCCGCTGAAGGAAGATGCGGAACTTGAAGAGATGCTGAAGATCTCCAAAGATGATATACGGGTGATGAAAATGTACAACTTTTTCTCGGTGACATAAAAGTATTATAATGTGGATGAAACAACTTGTTTCACAATTGCAAGAGAACTATTGACTGCAGCATATCAGGAAGTGCGTGAATGCAATGCCTATAGCAGCAATTTCGGTCTTGTCTTAAGTGATCCCGAAATAACTGAGCTTGTTGCCTGCCACGCGGAAATGAGGATGGAACGACTGAAGAATATATTCTCGCTCTGTCCATTTCACGACATCAGAAAAAGTACCTCCAGATCGATTCGGTTTCTTTTACAAAAGTAACAGAGGTAGATATCTATGACGGAGTTTGAAAAGGAAATTGCTCTGATCGAAAAGATGGGGCTTAAAACCAGTCCGCTGCGTTTGGAATATGAGAAAAAAGTGCACGAACTGCGGAGTATGCCGGAGAAGCTTAAAGCAGAAGGATATACCGAAGATCAGATAGCAAGAGTAATGCACGAAAAGAGAAGGGAACTTGGGCGGCAGTATAAAGAGGCTGCTCCACCGCTGTTTCGTGAGTACATATATGAAGCCACAGCAGAAAAATACGGTGATCCACTTGGCCCGACATACGAAATGCTGCGAGGAAAGAAGACATCTAAGCAAATCATAGAATCTGCCTCACGGCCTATTGAAGATTTGGATGACCGACTTACACTGGATGGATTTCAGCAATGGTATAAGACGTTTAAAAATCTACAGTCCAATTAAGCCAATTTGACAAATTCCAGTTTGTCGACCAGCCTCTAACCCATATACACTCCAGGTCAGCTAAAGTCACCCAAGGCAACCGGTAGTAAAACACCCCGATTTCTACTACGATTTTACTACGTTTGACGTCCTCGATTTGCCTCATTTTGCCACGATTTGCCATTTCGGCCTATCATTTTGGATAGTATGTGCCTGCACAGAGCCCTGCGCAAAGTGCGGCAAAACGCGGCAAATCGCGCCCTTACAGGAAGGAACCCCAATATGATTAAAGTGCTTTTTATTTGCCACGGCAATATCTGCCGCTCCCCCATGGCGGAGTTTGTCATGAAGGATCTCGTCGATAAGGCCGGTCTGTCCGACCGGTTTCTGATTGAGTCCGCGGCCACTTCTTCGGAGGAAATCTGGAGAGGCGTGGGCAATCCGGTCTATCCGCCTGCCCGAAAGATGCTGCTGAGACACGGCATTGATCCGAAGGACAAGCGCGCCCGGCAGACGACGCGGGCGGATTATGACAAATATGATTATCTGATCGGCATGGACCGGGAGAATCTCCGGTCCATGAATCGGATCTACGGCGGGGATCCTGTGAAGAAGCTGTCTCTCCTTCTGGACTATGCGGGCAGAGAGGGAGAGGAGGTCGCCGATCCCTGGTATACGCGGGACTTCGAGGCCGCCTGGCGCGACGTGGAGGCCGGCTGCGCGGGTCTTCTGCAGCATCTGAAGGAAGAGATGTGAGGAGCGTGAATGGGAGGTAAAGCCGTGATCAGAGGGAAAAAACGGATGCTTCTGCTGCTTGCCGCCGGCGCAGTGATCCTGCTCGTCTCCTGCGGACGGAAGGAAAATGAGCCGGTGCCGGAGTATGCGTCCGCACAGTTGTCTGAGAGCACATCGGAGCCGGCAGAGAGCACAGCGGAGCCGGTGGAAAGTGCAGCCGAACCGGCAGAGAGTTCAGTGGAATCGACGGAGAGCGCAGTCGGGCCGGCAGAGAGCACAGCGGACCCGGTGGAAAGCGCAGCGGAGCCGGCAGAGAGCACAGCGGACCCGGTGGAAAGCGCAGCGGAGCCGGCAGAGAACACAGCGGAATCAGCGGAGAGCACAGCGGAATCGGCTGTGAGTGCAGCAGAGCCGGCGCAGGGCGAGGCCCCGGAGGAGAGGGAAGAGGAGGCTCCCGTGGATGATTTTTACATCACGGAGATAACGGATGAACTGTTTGAGCGGATCCGGGGAAAGTCCTTCAAAGAGGACTGCACGCTCCCCCGCGAAGATCTGAGATATCTGCATGTCCTGCACCGGGATCTGGACGGAGAGGTACACGAGGGAGAGATGATCTGCAATTATCACATCGCGGAGGATGTGCTGCAGATCCTGAGGGAGCTGTATGAGGCGGAGTATCCGATTGAACGGATCCGCCTGGTGGACGAGTACGGGGCGGATGACGAGCTGTCGATGGAGGACAATAATTCCTCCTGCTTTAATTTCCGCTTTATCTCCCACACGTCCAGGGTGTCGAAGCACGGTCTCGGCCTCGCGGTGGATATCAATACCCTGTACAATCCCTATGTGAAGGAAGTGGACGGGGCGCTTGTCATTGAGCCTTCGACGGGGGAGCCGTATACGGACAGAGAGGGCTCATTTCCCTACAAAATCACGGGGGATGACCTGTGCTGCCGCCTGTTCCGTGAACACGGCTTTGAGTGGGGCGGGGACTGGACGAACCGGAAGGATTATCAGCATTTTGAGATTCCCGACTCCGTGATCGCGGAGTGGTATCCGTGAATGTCCGGTTTTATCCGGCGGACGGATCCCTATGGCGGCGCTGCAGGTACCAGCGGAGGAAGGCCGCGCCGATGATGAGCGCGTATCCCGCGAGACTTACGCTGTCGGGAATTTCACCCAGAAATGCCGCACCCCAGAGAGCTGCGAACAGCACCTGGGAGTAGTCGAAGACGGAGATCTCTTTCGCCGGGGCGAGCGAATAGGCTTTCGTGACGGCCAGCTGGCCGAGTGCCGCCGCGCCGCCCGCGCAGAGGAGGCACAGGAACTGCCGGCCGGTCATGGGCGTGAAGTCAAGCATCATGCCGGGGATGCAGACGAGCAGGGAGAAGGCCGAGAAGAAGAAGACGATCAGGGGCCCCCGCTCGCCCCGCAGTCTGAGCGACCTCAGATATGTATAGGCTGTTCCGGCACAGAAGCCGCCCGCGACAGCGACGAGAGCGGGAAATGATGCCACTCCGTTCGTGGGCCTCGCGACGATGACCGCGCCCGTAAAGGCGATGAGGACGCAGAGGAGATCCAGACGCCGGGGCATTTCCTTCAGAATGACCGCGGACATGATGATCGCGAAGAAGGGCGACATCTTGTTCAGAATATTTGCGTCCGCGATCTGCATGTGGTCGATCGCCCAGAAGTTTGCGAGAAGCCCGGCCATACCGAAGGAGCTGCGAAGCAGCAGGCCGGGCAGGCTGCCCTTCTGAATCCGGAACCGCTCCGGCGTCCGGATCAGGACGGAGAATGCGATGAATGCCGCGATCAGGTTTCTGAAAAAGGCCTTCTCCATGACCGGCAGGTCTCCCGCCAGCTTCACAAAAAAGCCCATCAGGGAAAAGCCGATACCCTCGAGAAGAACAAAAAGGACGGCCTTGGTGTGTCTGCTCATATGATCATCTTCCTTTATCTTGTATATTCCGTGTGATACGGATGAGTCTGAAGCGCATGTGTCTTCGCGTAAAGCCCCTCAGCGGGGCTTTTTGCATGTGTACCGGACAAGAATACATGATGTCGGGCGGAATGTCCAATCGGAACCGGGACAGTGACAATTTTCGACGATGTGTCACACATGGGTTCCGCGGTCTTGCGGGCCTCTGTCCGCCCCGCTATACTTGCGCGTGACAAGTGTAACATGTGTCGTGTAAAATGAAAGGATGGAAAGGTATGAAAATCGCAGCCGATTCCTCAGCCAATCTTAAAACGCTGAAAGGTGTCAGTTTTACCTCCGTTCCGCTGAAGGTGATGATCGCGGAAAAAGAGTACCCGGACGCGGAGGGTCTCGATGTGGAGGAAATGATCCGCGCCGTAGAGGTGACGACCGGGAAGACCGGCACCGCATGTCCGGGCACGGGCGAGTGGATCGACGCCTTCGGGGAGGAGGACGAGGTTCTCGTATTCACTCTCACAGGCACCCTGTCAGGATGCTACAATTCGGCCGTAACGGCGGCGGATCAGTATATGGAGGAGCATCCCGGCAGGCGGGTCAGGGTGATCGATACGCTGTCAACCGGCCCCGAGATGGAGCTTCTGATCGAAAAATGCGCCGCTGCGGCGGAGGCAGGACAGTCCTTTGACGAGGTCTGCGCGCTCGCTGAAGCCTACGGGCGGGAGACGGGGCTTGTGTTTGTGCTCGCGACGCTGGATCATTTCGCGAAGAACGGCCGCGTGAGCCCTGCCCTGGCCAGGCTGGTCGGCGTTCTCAATATCCACATCGTGGGAAGGGCCAGCGACGTCGGTGATCTCGAGCCGCTGCACAAGTGCAGGGGAGAGAAGAAGGCGGTCGAGAAGCTCTGGAAGGAGATGTGCGACGAGGGCTACCGCGGAGGCAGGGTCCGCATCCGGCACACCTCGAACAGAGGAGCGGCGAAGAAGCTGATGCATTTTATTCTGGATGAGTATCCGGACGCCGATGTGAAGGCGGGCGCAAACAGGGGAATCTGCTCCTATTATGCGGAGCGGGGCGGCCTTCTCGTCGGCTTTGAGAAGGACCCGGGCGAGGTGAAAGCGGCGGAGACGGATCCGTCTTCCGGCGCGGCCGCGGAGGCGGACATCCCGACCGACGGGCAGGACAGGGAGCACGGAAGGATCCGGCGGCTCCTCGAAAAAGGAATTCATGGAAGAACAAAATCATAATAAAGTAAAAGAAGAACAGGGGACGGCCCGCGAACACGGCACCTTTGTGAAGGAGTGCCTGAAAACCGCGCTTCTTGCGCTTATGCGGGAGAAATCCTACAAGGAGCTGTCCGTCTCGGAGCTCTGCAGAAAGGCCGGCGTGTCCCGGATGGGCTTTTACAGACACTATCAGGTGATTGACGACCTGTTCCGGGAGACGGCGAGGGACCTCAACGGGAAGATTCTGGACGCCCTGGGCAGTCCCTTCCGGAAGGGCACCTCGGAGCAGTGGTATCTCGAGGCCTTCCGGATCATTGAAGCGCACCGCGAGGATCTCGCGATCATGTATCAGGAAAATTTTCAGTTCGAGTGGATGAAGGTCGTGAACGGGCTCGCCGTGCACGACCCCTCCTTTTCGGCGGAAAAGAAATATCAGCGCCTGATCTGGTGCGGCGGTTTTGAAAATGTGGTCTCCCACTGGCTGAACACGGGCATGCGCGAGCCGCCCGGTGAGATGGCGGCCTACTGCGTGCGGTATCTTCCGGCGGTGACGGTGGAGGACTGAGAGCCGCGTTTTTCAGCGGAGCATTTTTTCGGTTCTCTCAGCCGTGTCCTTTCCGCAGCGCACGGTGAGGCGTGTCCCCGTGTCCGTATATTCGGTGCTGAGGACGACGGCTTTCTCCATCAGATACGAGACGAGATCCCCTCTTTCATAGGGAATGAGGAATTCGCGCTCAACCTGATCGCCGGAGAGCATCTCGAAGACAGCCTGAATCAGAAACTCGACGGAGGCGGTCTCTTTGGCTGAAATGTAGATGTGTTCGTTCCGGACGCCGGCCGCGTTCTCCTCACGGATGCCCATCCTCGGATAGACGGCCGGCGGATCGATCAGGTCCGCCTTGTTGAAGACCGTGATCATGGGAATGTGGCCCGCGCCCAGTTCATCGAGGGTCTTCTTCGTCACCGCTATATGTTCCTCGCAGTGGGGATCCGATCCGTCCACGATCTGCAACAGGAGATCCGCCTCGGACGCCTCCTCAAGAGTGGACTTGAAGGCCTCGATGAGGGCGGTCGGCAGGTGATGGATGAACCCGACCGTATCGGACAGGAGGAACTCGCGTCCCCGCTCGACGGAAATGCGCCGCACGGTCGTATCCAGCGTCGCAAAGAGCATGTCCGCCTCGAAGACCTTCCGCTTTTCCGCGGCGGGATTCTCATCGCCTGCCTGCGCGGCATCCGGCCCGCTCCCGGAGGGTCTCAGGTAAAGATCCAGCATCGCGTTCATAATTGTGGATTTTCCGGCATTTGTGTAGCCGACCAGGGCGACGAGGGGAAGTCCGGAGCCCCGGCGCTTCTTTCTCTGCGTCTCGCGCTCCCGGCTCACGGCTTTGATCTCCCTGCCGAGCTCGCTTAAGCGGTGGTCGATGGTGCGGCGGTCGATCTCGAGCTGGGTCTCGCCCTCGCCCTTGGCGGACATCGCGCCCGAGGCGCCGCCCTGGCGGTTCTGGGTCTCCCACATGCCGATGAGCCGCGGCTTCAGATAGCGGAGCTTGGCCAGCTCCACCTGAAGTCTCGCCTCGCGGGTCCGCGCGCGCCTCTCGAAGATCTCCAGGATCAGCGCGGTGCGGTCCATGACCGGCAGCTGAAGTGCTTTTTGCAGATTGCGGATCTGGGACGGGGACAGGGTGTCGTTGAAGATCACCCTGCGGGCCCCGGTCTCCTCCGCCGCGGCGCGGATTTCCTCCGCCTTGCCGGATCCGACGTAAAGTCCGGCGCTCACGCGCGGCATCTGCTGTGTCAGCGTGCCGAGCGGCTCCATCATGCAGGCCTTCGCGAGCTCGCCCAGTTCCTCGAGGGAATGCAGAAATTCCTCCTCCGACACATATTCTTTTCCGGATGTCTCCCGCACGCCGGCCAGTATGACCGGTTCCATGCCGTCATCTTCATGACGGCTCCATATCTCATCTGCCCCGAAAAATGCAGCCATATTCTGTCGTCTCCCCGATTTCCGTATCAGTCTGTCCCCCGGCAGACAGGCGGCCCGCGCTGTCTCCCCTGAGGTAAGTCTATTCTATAGCAGCCAAGGCCGTCTGTCATGTGCTTTTAGGCGGAATGTGATGCGGCCCGGCAGCGGGAAGGAGGGGGATGAAAATATCTTGTTTATGTGCAAAACAGGATGTAAAATATAAATGTCTTATTTTGTAAAAGTACATAATTAAAGCAAGGGGGAAGAGAAGCATGAATACAAATGAATCGAGAATGCCGGCAGTGGTTGCCTACATCACCTGGATCGGTTTCATCGTCGCGATCGTCAAGCGGGATAAGAACAGCGCCTATCACCGGCAGCACATCAATCAGGCGCTGATTCTGAATCTCTGCATGCTGATCTGCGGAGTTGTCATAAACAGGATTCCGCGAATCGGGTCACCGCTTGCGGGGATCATTGATCTTGCAGCGCTCGTGTTATGGATCATGGGACTTGTGCGCGCGTCAAAGTACAGCGCGGAGCCCCTTCCTCTGATCGGGAACATTACGCTGATTCAGTAACAGCGGTGCGGGAAAAGACGGTGAAGAAGCATCCGCCGAAACGCGTAGAAGCGTGAGGCGGATGCTTCTTTTTATTTCTGTGAAACCGCCTTTCCGGCGCGGCTGTTTCGCTTATTCCTGCGAAACCGCTTTTCCGGCGCGGCTGTTTCGCTTATTCCTGCGAAACTGCTTTTCCGGCGCGGCTGTTTCACTTATTCCTGCGAAACCGCTTTCCCGGCGCGGATATCCGCGTTTGCCTTCTCGACGTTCAGTCTTGTGAGCAGCAGGGTGATGAGAAGGTTGAAGGCCATGGGGAGCCAGAGATACATAATGTGCAGCATGTTCATGCAGGAGGCCGTCTGGACCTCCGCTCCGCCCACGTAGCCGCTTAAGGCGAGGAGCCAGCCGGCGAGGGCGGTGCCGAGACCGCCTCCCAGCTTGGTGCCGAGAGAGGTGCAGGAGTACATGGTTCCGTCCACTCTCTTTCCGGTGGTGAGATAGGTGTACTCGGAGCAGGTCGCGATGAGCGCGTTCATGTCGCCCTGCAGGGGGCTCATGCCGATCGCGGCCACGGCTGTGCAGATGAGCATGAGCGGGACGCTTCCCAGATAACCGGCGACCACGACGCCCAGCCTTCCGGCCGTGCCGATTGTGTAGCCGGTCAGGTTGAGGCGGTACATGCCGCCGAATTTCGCGACCAGCATGGGCGTTACAAGAAGTCCCAGGATCATGGGAATGTTGATCGCCCAGGAGAAGACACCGAGCAGATTCGCGTTCTTAAGGACGTAGGTCATGTAGTAGATGCCCATGTTGAGTGTGGCGGTGTAGAGCTGCATGAGGATATAGGCGGCGCAGATCATCAGGTAATAGCGGTTCCGGATGAGGAGGCGGAAGGCGTCGATCAGGCTGTATTTTTCCTGAGGATCCGCCTCCCCGTTCTCCCGTCCGGCCGTCTCCTCGTCCTCTGCCAGCTCTTCCGGGGAGAGCTCCCTCACAGACATGACGGAGATGGTATTGGATATGATCCCGACGACCGCGTAGATGATCGCGACGGTGCGCCAGGCCGGGGCGCCGCCCCCGAAGCGCGCGACAAGGCCGACGGTGATCGTCTGGATCAGCATGCTGGTGCCGAAGGCGAACATGAAGCGGATGGAGCCCATCTGTACGCGCTCCTGGTTATTTTTCGTGATGAGCGCCGTGAGGGCTGAGTAGGCGATGTTGTTGGCTGTGTAGAAGCCGGCATTAAGAAGCGTGTAGGCGATGAAGAACCAGGCGTACTGGCCGAAGGTGCTGATGCCGGCCGGGATCACGAAGATGGCGACGAGGCAGACCGCGCAGCCGAAGTAGCCGTAGAACATCCAGGGCCGCGCCTTTCCCATTTTGCTGTGCGTCTTGTCGATGAGCGAGCCGAAGAAGATGTCGCTCACCCCGTCGAAGAGCTTCGACACCGCGATCAGCGTTCCCACTACGCCGGCGTTCATCCCCACGGTATCGGTGAGGAAGATCATGACGAAGGCGGAGAGGAGGGCGTAGACGACGTTTCCGGCGATGTCACCGGAGCCGTAGCCGATCTTGTTGTACCAGTTCAGATATTTTCTTTCTTCCATAAAATCATCCTTTCTGAGGTCATCCTTTTTGATACCGGTCTGTATGGAGCCAGCTTTCATGGAGCCAGCTTTCATGAAGTCAGCTTTTATGAAGTCAGCGGATCTCCTCGGGGATCAGGCGGATCCGGAAGGTGAAGGTCTCGTCGGTGAAGCGGTATTTGTCCATGGGGCGCGGCCCGCAGCTGTTGGAGCCGATGCCGTTCTGTCTGTAATCGAGGCAGAGAACGGTGCAGCCGGACGGAATCAGCTCAAAGTTGTGGCGCTTTTCGGTCAGCTCCTCCTCGCTGTATTCGGACGCGTTGAAGGAGAAGGGGGTCTCTCCGTAGGCGGTCAGCCGCCCCGTATCCCCGTATACGGCCACGTAATCACATCCGCAGTGGCTGCCGTTCTCCTGGGGCATGAGGTAGTCCTCGTGGAGGGCCCTCACGGAGGAGGAGTAGATGCCGTGGCTGGCCGCGCGGCACTTGTCCGGGTAGCTCTCCTCGGGGCCCATGCCGCAGTAGGTGACCTGGTCCATTTCCCTGGGGAGGAACAAGCGGATGCCGAAGCGGGGAAGCTCGGGGAACTCGGGGTTCCGGCGGACGCGGGTCTCAAGCGCGATCTGACCCGAGCGGAAGACGGTCCACACGGCGTCAAGGGTCATCATGCGCTGGACTGCCGCGGCGGAGACGGACAGCACGCTTCTGATCTCGAGCTTCTCCTCCGTCAGGGTGTACTCCGTCCGCAGGGCCCTGGCCGAAGCCCGGTCGTAGCCCGCTTTTTCCCACTCAGCCCGGATGTACATATCGTTGTCGGTCGGCGCCCGCCAGATGTTGAATTCCAGCGGCTTTTTCAGGAAGTCCTGTCCGCCGGCCGTGATCTGACTGAAGATTCCGCGGAGCAGGTCGTAGGTGTAGACAAAGCCGTCTCCCTCCGCGATCAGGAGATCCTGCACCTCGCAGACGTGGATCTCCCGGGAACCCCGCCGCTTCTCGCAGGCCTCCTCCTTCCACTCGAGTACGGTGTTGTTTCTCGGGTCCGCGTTTGGCAGCGCGATTTCATCGAATCCGAGGAGATGTCCCTGGCCTCTCAGCGCGTCCGCTTTCTTCAGCTTGTAAATCAGCTTGAGGAACACCCTGCCGGTCGCCGGAATCTGGATCGGAATGCTGATGGATCCGGTTTTCCGGGGCGGGATGGAGGGCACGCCCGCCGGATCGGCCGTCCCGGCCATCACGACGCTTCCGTCCACGCTGAGTTCATAGGAGAAGTCGAGGTATTCCTTCAGGTCGGTGAAATTCATCTCATTTTTTACGGTGACGGTTTTTGTCCGCGGATCAAAGCCGGCGGCCCTGGCGGGACGGTGCACGTTTTTGTACTCGGCGAGCGCGGTGTGAGGCGTTTTGTCCGGGAAAATGAGCCCGTCCACGCAGAAATTTCCGTCGTGGATATATTCTCCGTGATCACCTCCGTACGCGTAGATATCCTTTCCGTCCCGGGATGTTCCCTTCCGGACCGCGTGGTCGCACCACTCCCAGACGAAGCCGCCGCAGATGCAGTCATAGCGTTCGATGAGCTCGAAGTAGTCCTCGAAATCTCCGGGCCCGTTTCCCATGGAGTGGCAGTACTCGCACATGATGAAGGGCTTGTCCGGGCTGCTCTCCGCGTAGGAGACCACGTCCGAAAAGGCGGGGTACATGCGGCTGTAGAGGTCGATGCCCGAGTAGTCGTATTTCCGCTTCCGTCCCCGGTAGAAGGCGCTCTCGTAGTGGGTCAGCCGGGAGGGGTCGCGCTGCCTGGTCCAGGCCAGTGACTTCTCAAAGGTGCAGCCGTAGCCGCTCTCGTTGCCCATGGACCAGATGACGACGCAGGGCCGGTTCTTGTCGCGCTCGACCAGCTTCCTCGTCCGGTCCAGCGTCGCCTCGTCGTATTCCGGGTTGTCGGAGATGAGCTCGTTCCATCTGGCCGCGCGCTCCTCATCCGTGTCATTTTTGTAATAGAGCATCCAGGGGCCGTGGCTCTCGTTGTCCGCCTCGTCGATCACGAAGAAGCCGTACCGGTCGCAGAGCTCATAGAACATGGGCTGATTCGGATAATGGCTCGTGCGGACGGCGTTGAAGTTGTGCTGCTTCATGAGCGCGAGGTCCCGCTTCATGTCGGACAGGGAGACGACGGGACCGGTTTCGGGCGAGAAATCGTGGCGGTTCACGCCGCGGAACTTGACCGGGGCTCCGTTTATGAAGACAACGTTTCCCTCGGTGTGGATTTCCCGGATGCCGACGTGCTCGGTGATCACCTCGTGCTCCGTCTCAAGAATCAGCGTGTAGAGATAGGGATCCTCGCTGCTCCACAGGCGGGGCCGGTCGACGGGAAAGGTGAGCTCACTCACAAATTCCGCCGCCTTGACGATATTTCCGTCGGCGTCAATGAGCTCCGCTTTTACCGGAACGGGGCTGCCCAGATATTCCGCGCGGATTCCGATCACGCCGCGTCCGCCCTCCGGCCTCGCGGTGATAAAATAGTCAAAGACGCACTGCCCGGGCCGCTTCATGAGGTAGACGTCCCGGAAAATGCCGCTCATCCGGAACTTGTCCTGGTCCTCCATGTAACTGCCGTCGCACCACTTGAGAACGAGAACGGCCAGGGAGTTCTTTCCCTCCCGGATCTGCTCCGTGACGTCAAATTCGCTGAGCGCGTGGGAGACCTGGCTGTAGCCGATATAGGTTCCGTTCAGCCAGCAGTAGAAGCAGGAATCCACGCCCTCGAATTCCAGGAAGGCCCGCGGCGCGGCGGGATCTTCACTGTACTCGAATTCCGTCAGATACGCCCCGCAGGGGTTGTCGACGGGAACGTAGGGAGGATCGGCCGGGAACGGGTACCGTATGTTGGTATACTGGCAGATATCGTATCCGGAGAGCTGCCAGACGCCCGGAACCGGGATCGTATCGTAGTCCGAGGTGTCAAAGCCGGGCTCGTAGAATTTTTCCATGAGGCTGTGGATGCTGTCATAATACCGGAATTTCCAGTCTCCGTTCAGAAACTGGACGCGGTCGGACGCCTGCCTGTCTTCCGTCAGGCAGTCCATGCGGACGGAAGCCGGGATATAATAGGCGCGGTCAGGCATGACATTTTCATGCAGTATGTGCGGGTCCTCGTAGTAATGAGGCACAATCATCGTGGGTTCTCCTCCTTTTCCCTGATATTAAACCTGCGCCGCCAGCCCTCATCATGCAGGCTCGAGGAATCTGGAAGCGGTCTGTCCCTCCGGGACTTTCGCGCGAATCCTTCAGGATGGAATCTATTGTATAGTGAATTTGTTTTCATATACATAAACTTAGATAGACAAAACATGCACAAAATGATACTGTTGATTCACGGACAAGGATGCACGATCACAAGTGAAGGCATTAAGGAGAATGCTGCGCATCGGGGAGGGGGAAAGAGGCAATGTACGCGGACAGCGCCTACTGGCACAACTCATTTCTGGATTTCAAGGACAAGACGCATCCCCTGTTTGTCGGAAGCGTCGGGACATACCGCCTATACACAAGGCCCAAGCTGCCGACGCACCGTCCGCGCGGCCGTCTGGATTACCAGCTGCTCTATATCGCCTCGGGAAAGGCGCATTTTTACTTCAACGGAAAGGAAGAAATCGTGACGGCGGGCAATATGGTGCTCTATCGGCCGAAGGAGGAGCAGCGGTATTATTATTACGGGACGGACCGGACCGAGGTGTACTGGGTGCATTTTACAGGCAATAATGTGAAAAATATTCTGAGGAAGTACCGCATACCGGACGGCGCGCATGTGATCCACACGGGCACGTCCCTGGAATATAAGAAGACCTATCTGCAGATGATCCAGGAAATGAAGCAGTGCAGGCCCCACTACGAGGAAGTGCTCATACACTATCTTGAACTGCTTCTTATCTCGATCAGCCGCCTGCAGGAGAGGAAGCCGAGGAACAAGAGCGATTTCGTCATGAAGGAGATTGACAGCGCGCTGGCTTATTTTCACAGCCATTACAGCTCGAGGATCAGCATCGACGAGTACGCGAGGGCACACGGGATGAGCGTCAGCTGGTTCATCCGCAGCTTCCGGGAGTACGCCGGGGAGACGCCGGCCCAGTACATTCTCTCGCTCCGCATATCCAACGCGCAGACCCTTCTTGAATCGACGACGGACAGCATCATGGAGATCGCGGACAGCGTGGGGTACGACAACCCGCTTTATTTCAGCCGCCTGTTCCGGAAGCAGTGCGGCATCTCGCCGTCGGAGTTCCGCAGGCAGATCAGGAAGGCCAATGAGGACCTGACTTATTTTGACGATCTGTGACATATGCTGCTGCGGGACGGTTTTTCTGCCGGGAACGAATGACCCCCCGGGGGGCTTGTACAGGTGGGCTTTCCGGCGATAAACTGGTGCAGTAATAAAGTTTTTCGGATGAATGGGGGGATATCAATATGCATATGGCGGACGCGCTTCTTGCTCCGGCGGTCGCGGTGACCATGTATGCCGCATCGGGAACGGCGGCGGGGTTATCCATAAAGAAGCTGAGAGAAGACAGCGACACAGAGAAGCTTCCCGCGATGGCGGTCATGTCCGCGCTCGTGTTTGCGGGGCAGATGATCAATTACACGATTCCGGGCACCGGCTCATCCGGCCACATATGCGGCGGCATGCTGCTTTCCGCCGTGCTGGGGCCGCAGGCGGGATTCCTGTCCATGATTACGGTGCTTGCGATTCAGTGCCTGTTTTTTGCGGACGGGGGCCTTATGGCGCTCGGGGCAAATGTCTGGAACATGGCCTTCTACGGCTGCTTTGTCGGTTATTATCTCATATGGCGCCCCGTCATGAGGAGCAGGCTGTTCTCAGGCAGAGGGAAGGGAAACGGACTTCGCGCAAGGATCATTTTCGCGTCGGTCCTCGGCTGCGTGATTACTCTGCAGCTGGGAGCGTTTTCCGTTGTGCTTGAGACGACGCTGTCCGGCATCACGGAACTTCCCTTCGGCGCGTTCTGCGCGCTCATGCAGCCCATTCATCTGGCCATCGGTCTCGTGGAGGGCGCGGTCACGGCGGCGGTTCTTGTCTTTGTGAGCGAGACGCGCCCGGAGCTTCTGATGGATGCGGACATCCCCGAAGAGAAGAGGGAAGGCGGGGGGACCAGCCGCTCTCTGGTTCTCGTTCTTTCTGTTCTTGCGGCTTTTGCGATTCTGACCGGCGGCGTGTTCTCTCACTTCGCGAGCGGAAACCCGGACGGACTCGAGTGGGCGCTTTTCGGAAACAGCGACGCCGGGTACAGTTCCAATATGTCGCTTGATGAAGAGAATTACGGCATCGCGAGCGGGGCGGCCGAAGCGGCGGCGTCCGTCCAGGAGAAGACATCCGTGCTGCCCGACTATGCCTTTGCGGACAGCGACAGCCCGGCGGGGACGACGGTGTCCGGGATTGCGGGAAGTCTTATGGTGGCGGCGGCTGCGCTTCTCATCTGCTTTGCGGGGCGCTTCTTCCGAAAGAAGAAGGATGACATGATGCCTGAGCCGAAAGGACAGTGAAGGTGGGGCGGACAATTGATCAATCCATTCATGATCTGAGGGAGATGGACGCTCTCGCGTCCGGGCATTCCCCAGTCCACGCGCGCAGTGCCGGGGCGAAGCTCCTTGTGACGGCGGTCTTTATTCTGACCGCCGCGTCTTTTGGAAAATATGATCTGAGCGGCCTCATTTTTATGGTCTTCTATCCGGCGGTACTTTTCTCGCTGAGCGGCATACCGGTTTCGACATGCTTCTATAAGCTGCGCTATGTCCTTCCGCTTGTCTGCGCCGTCGGGCTGTTCAACCCGTTTTTTGACAGGACTCCGGCTTTTGCGGCCGGGTCCTTTGTTGTGACGGGCGGAATGATTTCCATGCTCACGCTGATGGTGAAGGGGGTGCTCTGTCTTGCGGCCTCTTTCCTTCTCGCGGCGACGACGCGGATTGAGGCGGTATGCGGCGCTCTGCGGAAGATCCGTGTGCCGAAGCTGCTCGTCTCGCTGCTTCTTCTCACTTATCGCTACGCCGCCGTACTCGCCGGGGAGGCGGCCGTGATGACGGATGCCTATCATCTCCGGGCTCCGGGGCAGAAGGGAATTCACTATTCCGCGTGGGGATCTTTTTTCGGTCAGCTGATGCTCCGCAGTGTGGACCGGGCCGGTGAGCTGTACGAGTCCATGCTGCTGCGGGGCTATGACGGGGAATTTTATTACGCGGAGACGGGCAGGTGGAGCGCGGCTGATACTGTATATGTCCTTCTCTGGTGCGCGTTTTTTGCCGCGGCCCGGCTGTTCAATCTGACGCGGCTTCTGGGCGGGGTTCTGATCAGATAAGGGTTCTGTTATCCGGGAGGCTGCATGCGGCGGCATTTTTCAGGAGGAAATCGGCGGAAAGAAGCATGATTGTATTTGACCGTGTCACATATTCATATAAGGGAGAGAGCAGCCCGGTGCTGTCCTCCGTCTCATTTGAAATCGGGGAGGGGGAGAACGTCGGGCTGATCGGCGCGAACGGAGCGGGAAAGTCGACCGCCATGAAGCTCCTGCTCGGCCTTGCGGGGCCCGGCGCGGGAGAGGCGGGGACAGGGGGCTCCGTTTTTGTGGACGGCCTGCCGGTGATCCCCGGGAATCTCGCGCGGATCCGCCGGAAGCTCGGGTTTGTGCTTCAGAATTCGGATAACCAGATGTTCATGCCCACGGTTTTTGAGGATGTGATCTTCGGTCTCCTGAACAGCGGGATGTCCCGGGGGGACGCGGAGCGGCGGGCCGATGCCGTTCTGGAGCAGCTCGGGATCTCAAATCTGAAGCATCAGTATAACCACAGGATTTCGGGCGGGGAAAAGCGCATGGCGGCGATTGCGGCGGTTCTCGCCATGGATCCGGAGGTCCTTCTTATGGATGAGCCGACCTCCGCGCTCGATCCGTACAACAGGAGGGTCGTGATCAATGTGATCCGCGCGCTGCCCGGGACAAAGATCATCACTTCCCACGACCTCGACATGATCTATGACACCTGCGGGCGGGTGATTCTTCTGTCCGGAGGCCGGGTTGCGGCCGACGGGCCGGCGGAGGAGATCCTGAGGGACCGGGCGCTTCTGGAGGCTAACCGCATGGAGCTGCCGCTTCGGTTTCAATGAGTCAGTGGGGACGGTTAAGTTTTAAACCTTTCCTTTTAAAAGAAAAGTATGAAAAAGAACACTCCCCAATTTCACAACCGGGCTGGGGTAAAAT
>CAYLHR010000038.1:0-16602 GCA_964383335.1 uncultured Lachnospiraceae bacterium | reverse complement strand
AAGGGGCGGCACGAGAAGGTCCTGGAACAGGCCAAAAAGAGCGGATATGCCCGCGTGATGGTCGACGGAAACCGCTATGACCTCTCCGAGGAGATCCGTCTCGACAAGAACCAGAAGCACAATATCGAGATCATCGTCGACCGGCTCGTCATAAAGGAGGGGATCGAGACCCGCCTCACGGATTCCATCGAGACGGTGCTCGCGCTCACGGGCGGACTGCTCGTCGTCGATCTGATGGACGGCAGCACCATGAGCCTGTCCTCCTCCTTCGCCTGCCCGGACTGCGGGATATCGGTGGAGGAGATCGAGCCGAGAAGCTTTTCCTTCAATAATCCCTTCGGCGCCTGCCCGGAGTGCACGGGACTCGGCTATAAGATGGAGTTCGACGCGGAGCTCATGATACCGGACCGGACGAGGGCCCTCTCGGGGGGCTGCGTCGTGGTCCCCGGCTGGCAGAGCGCCTCGGACGAGGGCAGCTTTACCCACGCGATTCTCCTGGCCCTGTCGGAGGAGTACGGCTTTTCACTCGACACGCCCTTCGGGAAGCTGCCGAAGGAGATACGGAACATGCTGCTGCACGGGACCGGAGGGAAGAAGGTCAAGGTCCGCTATAAGGGGCAGAGAGGCGTCGGGGTCTATGACGTGGCCTTTGAGGGGCTGATAAAGAACGTGGAGCGGCGCTACCGGGAGACATTTTCGGAATCGAGCAAGGCGGAGTACGAGAAGTTCATGAGGATTACGCCCTGCCAGGCCTGCGGGGGGCAGAGACTTAAGGCCTCCTCCCTGGCCGTGACGGTCGGAGAGAAAAATATCATCTCCGTCACGGAGTATCCCGTGCGTGACCTGCTTCCCTTCATTGACGGTCTCTCCCTTTCGGAGCAGCAGAGGACCATCGGAAGTCAGATCCTGAAGGAGATCCGCGCCCGCACGCAGTTCTTAAGCGACGTGGGGCTCGACTATCTGACCCTGTCGAGAGCCACGGGAACGCTGTCAGGGGGCGAGGCGCAGAGAATCCGCCTCGCGACGCAGATCGGCTCCGGCCTCGTGGGCGTGGCCTATATCCTGGACGAGCCCAGCATCGGCCTTCATCAAAGCGACAACGACAAGCTGCTCGCGACGCTGAAGAACCTCCGGGATCTGGGCAATTCCGTCCTGGTCGTGGAACATGACGAGGACACCATCCGGGCCGCCGACTGTGTCATCGATATCGGTCCCGGCGCGGGCGAGCACGGGGGACGCCTCGTGGCGAAGGGAACCGCGGAGGAGATCATGGAGTGCCCCGAATCGGTGACGGGACAGTACCTGAAGGGCACGCTGTCGATTCCGGTTCCCGGGGAGCGGCGGAAGCCGAAGGGGTGGCTGAAGGTGAGAGGCGCCGCGGCCAACAATCTGCGGAAGATCGACGTGGATTTTCCGACCGGCGTGTTCACCTGCGTGACGGGGGTATCCGGATCCGGCAAGAGCTCTCTCGTAAACGAGATTCTCTATAAGAGGCTGGCCCGGGACCTCAACCGCGCCTATGAGGTGCCGGGAAAGCACCGGGAGATATACGGGATCGAAAAGCTGGACAAGGTGATCAACATCGACCAGTCCCCGATCGGCAGGACGCCGAGATCCAATCCGGCGACCTACACGGGCGTATTCGATCTCATCCGGGATCTCTTCGCCTCCACGACGGAGGCGAAGATGAGGGGCTATAAGAAGGGGCGCTTTTCCTTCAATGTGAAAGGCGGACGTTGTGAAGCCTGCGCCGGTGATGGTATTATAAAGATAGAGATGCATTTTCTGCCGGACGTCTACGTCCCCTGCGAGGTGTGCCGCGGGCACAGGTACAACAGGGAGACGCTGGAGGTGCATTACAGGGGGAAAAATATCTACGACGTCCTCAATATGACCGTCGAGGAGGCGCTGGAATTCTTCTCTAAGGTCCCGAGGATCAGGGATAAGATTCAGACGCTCTACGACGTGGGACTCGGCTATATCCGGCTGGGCCAGCCCTCGACGCAGCTGTCGGGCGGCGAGGCGCAGCGGATCAAGCTGGCCGCCGAACTGTCCAGAAAGTCAACCGGCAGCACGGTGTATATTCTGGACGAGCCCACGACGGGGCTGCATTTTGCGGATGTCCACAGACTGATCGAAATTCTGGGAAGACTGAGGGACCAGGGCAACACGCTCATCGTGATAGAGCACAATCTGGACGTCATCAAGACGGCGGATTATATTATTGATCTCGGGCCCGAGGGGGGAGACGGCGGAGGAACCGTCATCGCGTGCGGGACGCCCGAGGAGGTGGCGCTCGTGCCGGAATCTTATACGGGGCAGTATATCGCCCGGTATCTCGGCGGGCATGAAACGGCGCGGCGCGCGGGCAAAGAGGAATGAAGCAGCTGAAGGGGGAGACAGATGGCTTTTACAGATATCGGAATCGATCTCGGAACGACAAATATCGTTGTCTGGCACAGGGGGCGGGGCGTCATCATCCATGAGCCCTCCATGGTCGCCTATGACAAGCAGAGCGACAAGATCATCGCCTACGGCGAGGAGGCGCGCCAGACGGTTTCGCGGACGCAGGGCAATGTGGTCGCGATCCGGCCCTTCCGCCAGGGAACCATATCCGACTACTCCGTGACGGAGAAGCTGATGCGGCATTATATCCAGCTCACCATGGGCCGGCACATGTTCCGCAAGCCCTCCGTCAGCATCTGTGTGCCGAGCGGCATCACCGAGGTGGAGCGCCGCGCCGTGATCGAGGCGGCCTACCAGTCCGGCGCGAGGGATGTGACGATCGTGCCGGGAACCGTTGCTGCCGCGATCGGAGCCGGCATCGACATCACAAAACCCGTGGGCAACCTGGTCGCGGACATCGGCGGCGGGACGACGGATATCGCCGTGCTCTCGATCGGCTCCCCGGTGATATCGGATTCCCTCAAGGTGGGAGGCGGGACCTTCGACGAGATGATCTCCCGGGCGGTCCGGCGGGACCACAGCCTCTTTATCGACAGCGCGCAGGTCGAGGAGATCAAGGTGAGAATCGGCACGGCCTGCAAGCGGCCGAAGAACGAGTCCATGAAGGTGAGCGGGAGAAATGTGCTGACCGGCCTTCCCAAGACGGTGAATGTCACCTCCGAGGAGATCCGGGAGGCCCTGTCGGGCCCCACCGCGCGGATCGCGGAGGCGGTGCACGGCGTGCTTGAGAAGACTCCGCCGGAGCTTGCGGCTGACATCACGGTGCGGGGCATCGTTCTTACGGGCGGCGGCGCCCTCCTCGACGGCCTCACCGAGCTGCTTGAGGAGAAGACGGGAATCAACACGATGGTGGCGGAGAACCCGGCGGACTGCGTCGCTTTGGGAACAGGGATGTATCTGGAGCTTATGGACCGGCTGGGCCGGATCGATTACTGATGATGGAAGAGAGTATTACCGGAGTAGTAGAACATATCATTTTCCGGAATGAGGAGAACGGGTACACCGTTTTTACCATGGAATGCGCCGACGGGGAGGAAACCTGCGTCGGCTTTTTCGCCGAACTTTCCGAGGGGCTGTCTATACGCGCCTTCGGGCGGCACGTCGATCACGCGTCCTACGGACCGCAGTTTAAGGCGGACCGCTATGAGTATCACGCACCCGAGACCGCGGAAGCCATGGAGGCCTACCTGGGCTCCGGAGCCGTGAAGGGGATAGGGAGAACCCTCGCGAAGCGGATCGTCGAGCGCTTCGGCGAGGAATCGATCCGCATCCTCGAGGAGGACCCGGAGCGGCTGGCGGAGGTGCGGGGCATCAGCGTGAGAAAGGCGAGAGAGATCGGGGCCGGCGCCGCGGAGCAGGCGGACATGAGGCGCGCCATGATTTTCCTTAGCGAATACGGCGTTTCGCTTAAGCTGGGAGTCAGAATCTACCGGGAATACGGCGAGGAGATGTACGCCGTGCTGAGGGAGAATCCCTACAGGCTGGCGGAGGATATCGAGGGCGTCGGCTTTGTCACGGCGGACAGACTGGCGGCGAGGATCGGCATTCCGCCCGACTCGGCCTGCCGCATCAGATCCGGCCTTCTCTATGTTCTCTCGAACGCGGCGGGAGAGGGCAGTGTCTGTCTGCCGGAGGAGCTTCTGGTCCGGCGCGCGGCGGATCTGCTTCAAAGCGGCGGGGAGCCGGTGCGGGAGGCGCTCGGCGATCTCATCATGGAGCACCGGGCTGTGGCTAAGCGGGCGGGGGAGACCCGCCTCATTTATTCCGGGAAAATGTACCGCATGGAGCTCTCCTCAGCCCGCATGCTGCTCGATCTCAATATCCGCACGGGCGAGACGGAGGAGGAGGTCCTCCGGGAGCTGAGGCAGATGTCGGAGACGGGCGGCATCACGCTGGCAAAGGAGCAGGAGCGCGCGGTCGTGCTGGCGGCGATGCACGGCGTCTTTCTCCTCACCGGGGGCCCCGGCACGGGAAAGACGACGGCCATCAATGAGATGATCCGCTATTTCAGAAGAAGGGGCATGAGCGTGCTGCTGGCCGCGCCGACGGGCAGGGCCGCAAGGCGCATCACGGAGACGACCGGCTACGCGGCCTCAACCATCCACCGCCTGCTCGAGATATCCGGGGGCGTGGACGATGAGGGCGGGGAGACGCATTTTGAGCGGAATGCCGAGCATCCGCTTGAGGCCGACGCCGTCATCATCGACGAGACCTCCATGGTCGATCTGCCCCTCATGTATGCGCTTCTTTCGGCGATCCCGGTCGGCACCCGCCTGATTCTGGCGGGAGACGTGGACCAGCTTCCCTCCGTCGGCCCGGGCGCCGTGATGAGAGATATCCTCAGCACGGGCCGGTTCCCCTGCGTCCGCCTGACCAGGATCTTCCGGCAGGCGGCCGAGTCCGACATCGTGGTCAACGCCCACAGAATCAACGCGGGAGAACAGATCTCTCTGTCAAATAAGAGCAGGGATTTCTTTTTCCTTCGAAGAGACGACCCGAACCGGATCATCAGCAATACCATAGAGCTGATCCGGGACAGGCTGCCGTCCTATGTGAAGGCCAGGCCCTTCGATATCCAGGTCCTTACGCCCATGCGGAAGGGATCGCTCGGCTCCGTCCGCCTGAACGGGATCCTGCAGGATTACCTGAATCCGCCCGGGAGCGGAAAGCGGGAGAAGCAGTTCGGCGACCGCCTGTTCCGGACGGGGGACAAGGTCATGCAGGTGAAGAACAATTACTCCCTGACCTGGGAGGTGCGGGGCCGGCGCGGGATTCCCGTCGACGAGGGGAGCGGCATTTTCAACGGGGACATGGGCGTGATCAGGGAGATCGACGAGGCGGGCAGGGTGATGACCATCGAGTTCGACGATCTCCGCACGGTCGAATACCCCTTTTCGGGGATCGAGGATCTGGAGCTTGCCTACGCGGTGACCATACACAAATCCCAGGGAAGCGAGTACCCGGCCGTCATCATCCCCCTCCTTTCCGGCCCCCGCCTTCTCATGACGCGGAACCTTCTGTATACTGCCGTCACGAGGGCCAGGTCCTGCGTGGTGCTTCACGGAAGCCAGGAGGCGGTCAGGCACATGATTCAAAATGAGTCCGATGAAACGCGCTTTACCACTTTGGATACAAGGATTGCGGAGCTATGCGGATACGGGATGTCGGAAGAATGATGCTGGATCTGGCCTATCCCCCCAGATGCCCGGTGTGTGACGGGCCGGCGCCTCCGGGGCGGCCGGTCTGTCCGGAGTGCGCCCGGAAGATCGAGCCCTACCGGGGCAGCCGCTGCGCAAAATGCAGCAAGCCCGTGCGCCCCGGGGAGACGCTGTGCCGGGACTGCGCGGGCACGCGCCACCTCTATCAAAGAGGCTTTGCCCCCTTTGTCTATGACGACACGATGCGGGAGGTGATGGCCGCCTTCAAGTACCGGGGCAGAAGAGAATACGCGCCCTTTCTGGCCGGCCTCCTCTTCCGCTTTGCAAAAAGCCGGATCGCGGACATGCGGCCCGACGTCATCGTGCCCGTCCCGCTCCATGCGGAGCGGCTGGCCGGCAGGGGGTACAATCAGGCCGAGGAGCTGGCGGCGGAGCTCTCTCTTCTTACCGGTATCCCCATGGACAGCGAAAGACTTGTGAGGCGGGAGAAAACCGCGGCAATGAAGAAGCTCGGCCGGCAGTCAAGGCGGGAGAGCATGAGAGGCGTATTCGCGGCCCGCCGCGGAAACCGGGACGGGGAGAGGGTCCTCATCGTGGACGACATCTACACAACGGGCAGCACGGTGGACTCCGCCTCCTGCGCCCTGACCGCCTCGGGAGCCGCGGAAACGGACTTCCTCGCGGTTTGCATTGGGGGCGGATTTATGGTAAGATACTAGCCGACTATGCAATTTACATAAGAAGGTGAAAAGGACGCGATGGAAGAGGACAGGACGCACCTTAAGGAGCTGATCTCTCTCGCCTCCTGCGAGACGGGTGAGAACGGAAGGCGGCTCAGGATCAGCCGTTATTTCCGCTCCGACTATATCGCGCTTCAGCTTGTGAAGACATTTTTCGCGACCACGGCCGGCTATATCCTCATCCTGGGGCTTTATGCCGCGGGACACGCGGAGCAGCTGCTCGCGGAAGCGGTGGATATGAATATCCGGCTCACGGCGGCCGGGCTTGCCGCGGGATATGTGCTTCTGCTCGCGGTGACGCTGGCCGTCACCTTCGCCGGAGCCGTCTTAAGGTACGGCGAGGCGGACCGCCTGAAGAGGCGGGTGAAGGAAATTCTCGGGAGACTTTCACGTATATGACGGTTTTTGCCGAGCTTGGCGCCAAACTGAAAAAATTCTACGCAAAATGGTCGCTGTACATTGATCCCGCGGCCCGTTTTGTGTGTGCGCTGATTCTTTTTCTGTGGCTGAGGGGCGCGCTTTCCGGAGGACACGGTCCTCTTTTCGGCACGCCGGTCATACTGGTTCTGTCCCTGCTTTGCGCGCTGGCCGGAACGGCACTGATCACCCCGGTCATGAGCGTCATGCTGATCTGGCACGCGTTCGGGCTCGGACCGGATATCGGCGGCACGGCGCTGGCCTTTATTCTTGTGATTTATCTCTTCGCCCTCAGGTTCGTGCCGGAGGAGACGGGAGTCTGCGCGCTTCAGGCGGCGGCCATGTACTTCGCCTTCTCCGCGCTCATACCGGTTTACTGCGGCCTCAAAAAGAGCCTTTCGTCCGTCTTTGCGGCGGCTGCGGGCGGCGCGTTTTTCTTCCTTATCCGGGCGCTCGCCCGGGCGGAGGAGACGCTGTCGGGCACGGCCGCTTCGGATTACCCGGAGCGCCTCAGGGTCTTCTGCGCGTCCCTGTTTACGCCGGATCTTCTGATCGGCGTCATCGCGGTCGGGGCCGCCGCCGTCATTACCTACACGGTGCGGACGCTCAGCTTCGACTACGCCTTCTGGGCCGCTGCCGCCGCCGGCGGGGCCGTCTATCTTCTTCTGATCTTTATGGGCAATGCCGCCCTTAAGACGGAGTTCGGCTTCCTGCTTCAGGCGGCGGGAACACTCGCGTCGGTCATGGCTGTCTTTTTGCTGCTTGCCGTGATGCTGCCTCTTGAGTACAGGAAGAGCAGCAGGTACTCGTTCGAGGACGACGACTATTACTATTATGTGAAGGCTGTGCCGAAGATTACCGATGCCCCCTGGGACGGGGAAGAGGAGGAATAATAAGGAGCGGTGTCTACTTTCTGGAATCTGATCAGGGCCTATCTCAATGATCTCTATTTTCCGAAGATCGAGATTATTGATATAGTCCAGATTCTGATCATAGCGGTTGTTATCTATATCTGCATGGTGTGGATCCAGCGGACGCGGGCCTATACCCTCTTGAAGGGCTTTCTCATGATCATGGTGTTCGTGGCGATCGCTTCCCTATTCCGCATGTCCGTTATTCTGTGGATTACAACGAATCTGGCCCCCTACGCCCTGACCGCGCTCGTCATCATCTTTCATCCGGAGCTGCGGAAGGCGCTGGAGTCACTGGGAAACCGGAATCTCATTTCCTCATTCCTTCCCTTTGACCAGAGCGGGGACAAGAATCTGCGCTTCTCGGACAAGACCATAACGGAGATTGTGCGGGCGGTCAATGAGATGAGCGAGGTCCGGACCGGCGCGCTGATCGTGATCGAACAGAATATCCTGCTCACGGAGTTCATCGATACGGGAATTACGCTGGACGCGGAGGTGACGAGCCAGCTTCTCATCAATATCTTCGAGCACAACACCCCGCTTCACGACGGGGCTGTGATCATGCGCGGGGACAGGATCGCCTCCGCGACCTGTTATCTGCCCCTCTCTGACAACGCGAGGATCAACAAAAAGTTCGGAACACGCCACAGGGCGGGACTCGGAATCAGCGAGGTGAGCGATTCCTTCACGATCATCGTCTCCGAGGAGACGGGACGTGTATCCTATGCATATCACGGCGTTCTCACGACCGGCGTGACCGCCAGCGGACTTCGGGAGGAACTGCATCAGATTCAGAAGAGGGCGGCGAGGGAGAACGGGGACAGAATATCCCGTTTTCGGAAAGGACGGAAGACAGAATGAAGAACATGTTTTTCCGGAATCCCGGCCTGAAGATCGCGTCTCTTGCCAGCGCGTTCGTGGTCTGGTTTCTGATCATCAATGTCAGCAACCCCCTCGTCACGCGGACCATCACGGGCGTGCCGGTCACGGTGTCCAACGCGTCCTATATTGAGAGCCAGGACCGCTCGTACCGGATCGCCGACGGCTTTGATTCCGTCAATGTGACCGTGCGGGGAAACAGGCGGTCGGTGGAGCGCCTCAGCTCCTCCTCCTTTACGGTGACGGCGGATCTCACGCAGATCATCGATCTCAATTCCGTGCCGGTCATGGTTCCTCTCAGTGTCTCGGTGCCGCCGGGCTCCACGCTTGATTCGGCGGAAGCTTCTCCCCAGAACATCCAGATCGTCCTGGAGGAGATCGAGAGCGCGGACTTTCTGCTTAACGCCTCGACGGGCACGTCGAGCCCGGCCAAGGGCTATGAGGTCGGCTCCCTGTCAGCCTCTCCGGAGCGGCTGACCATCCGCGGACCCAAGTCCCTGATCGACCGGATCGACCGCGTCCAGGCGGATGTGGATGTGTCGAATATCTACCGCGACGTGACCCTGATCCCGACGCTTCAGATCTATGACAAGAACGGGGACCAGCTGAGCGAAAGCAGGACAAAATACCTCTCGTTCAGCATCAACCCGGATCTCATCGAGGTGAGTGTCAATCTGTATCAGGTCGTGACGGATATCGCTCTTCAGGCCGAGACCTACGGGGAGCCCGCTCCGGGCTACAGAGTGGGAGACATCACCGTGACGCCGCAGAACATCTCCCTTGCGGGCACGTCGGAGGCGGTCGAAGCCCTTCGCGAAAACGGGAACAAAATCCTGATTGACGAGGCCTCGCACGCCGTGGATATTACGGGTGCCTCGGAGGATGTGGAGATACAGGTCAATCTCCCGGATTACCTGTCGCAGGGAATCCGGGTGGCCGAGGGACTTGGCGATACGGTTCTGGTCTCCGTGAAAATCCTGAAGGCGGACACCAGATCCATCGAGATACAGACGAAGAACATCAGACGGACCGGGCTTTCGGAGGGATACAACGCGGTCTTCGCCGACGCCGTCGTCGATGTGAGAGTGCAGGGATCGGAACGGGCTCTTGCAGGCCTTTCAGAGTCCGACATACAGGCGGAGGTGGATCTGTCCGGCGTGCCGGAGGGCGAACAGACCGTGCCCGTAAAGATCACGCTTCCGGACGGACTTTCCCTCGAGTCAGAGGTGGAGACAAAGATGACGATATCGAAGACGGTCGTGAGCCCGGAGGCCGCGGGCAATGCCGCGGAAACGGACAGCGCGGTCCCGCAGGGCGGAACAGAGGATACGGAAGGAGAATAGAGATATGGTTAGTGGTACAGCAGTTGTCATCGACGGCTCGGGGCTTCACCTGAAGCCGGCCGCCAGATTCTGTGAGGAGGCAATGCGCTTCAAATCCACGGTCACCTTTACATTCGGCAATACGACTGCCAACGCGAAGAGCGTGCTCTCCATCCTGGGCGCCTGCGTCAAGTGCGGCGACGAGATCGAGATCGTCTGCAACGGAGAGGACGAGCAGGAGGCGCTCGACCACCTGTGCGCGGCGGTGAACAGAGGGCTGGGTGATGGCGCGCGCTGAAAGGCGCGGGGCAGTCTGTCTGTTTCTGGCCCTTTTTCTCATGCTCTCCCTGCCGGGGATATCCTGCCGCACTGTGCGCGCGGAGGAGGCCGCGGCGGGTGAAGCGGCCGGGGATGCCGAACCGGCCCCGCCGCCGCCCGAGGTCATGCCGACAAACGGCGTGGAGGGCTGGCCGGTCTCCATGGACACAACGGCGGATTATATCTGCCTCATGGATGCGGACACCGGGGCGGTTCTGCTGGAAAAAGGCATGGATACGGAGACGCCTCCGGCCTCGCTCACAAAGGTTCTGACGACCCTGCTCGCGCTCGAAAAGGGCGATCCCGACGCGCAGGTCACCATGACGCAGACCGGCGTCGCCTACGCCGAGAGCGGGAGCTCAAACCTCTACACGCAGGTCGGCGAGGTCTTCACGCTTCGGGATATGCTCTACGGCGTGATGCTGAAGTCGGCCAACGATATGGCGACCCAGGTGGGGGAGTATCTGGGCGGGGGTGACATTGAAGTATTTTTCAAGATGATGAATGAGCGCGCGGCCGCCGCCGGATGCACCCATTCGAACTTCGCCAGCGCGTGCGGCATGCCCAATGACGCGCATTACAGCTCCGCGCACGACATGGCGCTCATCACGCGGGAGGCCCTTAAGAACGAGACCTTCCGCGAGATCATTCACACAAAGGAATACACCATTCCCGCCACCAATCTCACGGCGGCCAGGACAGTGGCGAACAAACAGCCGTTTCTGGTTCTTGATGAGTGGAAGTACGACGGAATTATCGGCGGAAAGAGCGGGTACACGGATCTGGCCCGCAGCTGCCTCATCACCTGCGTCGAGCAGAAGGGGATGACCCTCATCGCCGTCGTCATGCACGACATCGACGTCTCGAGCGAGAGAGCGACCACAAAGCAGATTCTGGATTACGGTTTTCAGAATTTCGAGCGCGTGGATACGGAGACGCCCGGACCGGAGCTGATCTCCGGGGGCGCCCTCACGCTTCCCAGGGGCGCAAAGGCCGGGGACTGCGAGGCCTCCGATTCGGAGGAGGTTCTGCCCGACGGCACGGAAGCCGTCGTGACGGACTGGACCTGGCACGGCCGGTTCGTCGGCAGGACGGTGAGGTCCAAGGCGGAGATCGAAAAGCGGGAGAAGGCCGAGTCGGAAGCGGCGGAGGCGGAGAAACGGAAGGCCGAGGAAGCCGCCCTCTCGAAGGCGGAGGCGGAGAAGCGCATGGCGGAGAGCCGTGAGGCGGAGAAAGCCGCGCTTTCAGAGGCGGAAGCGGAGAGCCGGATTACGGCGTAGTCCGCGCTTCCGGTGTCGGAGGCGGAGAGCGGAGTATCCGAGTAGATAGGAAAGACGGCGGGCGGCGCATTTGCCCTTATCTGCGCGCTCACGGTCCTCATTCTCATCGGCTTTATCCTCATCATTCTGACGCTCCTCATCCGCGGCAGGCGGAAGAAAAAGTGATGCGGAATCGTGTGTGAAGCTGCGAAACAGTCCATGTATAAAGAGGGATGATCCATGAAGACAGTGATACTGGCGGGCGGATACGGAACAAGAATCAGCGAGGAGAGCCATCTTCGGCCAAAGCCCATGGTGGAGATCGGGGGAAAGCCCATCCTCTGGCACATTATGAAGCTGTATTCTCACTACGGCTTCAACGATTTTATTATCTGCTGCGGCTACATGCAGCACGTGATCAAGGAGTATTTCGCCAACTACTTCCTTCACAACAGCGACGTGACCTTCGACTTCACAAACGGGAAGAACGAGCTGATCGTCCACAGGGACCACACGGAGCTCTGGAGGGTCTCTCTCATCGACACGGGACTTGACACCATGACGGGCGGAAGAATCCGCCGCGTCGCGAAATATCTGGGAGACGAGCCCTTCTTCCTGACATACGGGGACGGCGTCTCCAATATTCCCATCGACCGCCTTCTCGCGTTTCACCGCGCGTCCGGAGGCCTCCTCACGATGAGCTGCGTGCATCCGAACAGCCGCTTCGGAAACCTGGACGTGGACGAAGAAGGCCGCGTCTTAAGCTTCCGGGAGAAGCGCCCGGAGGACAGCGGCTGGATCAACGCAGGCTTCATGGTGGCGGAGCCGGGCGTGCTGGACTATCTGGAAGGGGACGCAACGGTGTTCGAGAGAGAGCCGGTTGAGCGGATCGCCGCGGACGGCGGACTCCGGGCCTTCCGCCACGACGGCTTCTGGCAGTGCATGGACACTCTCCGCGAAAAGGAGCTGCTGGAAGCATACTGGAAGTCGGGGCGCGCCCCCTGGAAGGTGTGGGAGGATGCCTGATATGAACCTGAATGAACTGAAGGAGTTTTATTCCGGAAAACGGGTCTTCATCACCGGAGACACGGGCTTTAAGGGAGCCTATCTCGCGCGGATCCTCCGTATCTTCGGAGCGGACGTGACCGGATACGCGCTTGATCCGCCGACGGACCCCTCGGTGTTTGCGCTCACGGGGCTTGACGGGGAGATCCGTCACATAAAGGGAGACGTCCGGGACTTTGAGCGGATGCGCGCGGCCCTTTCGGACGCGCGGCCGGAGGTCGTCTTTCACCTGGCGGCGCAGCCCATCGTGCGGGAATCCTACCGGATCCCGCGGGAGACCTTCGAGATCAATATTATGGGAACCGTGAATCTCCTCGAGGCGGTGAGGGAGACCGGTTCCGTCCGCTCGGTCGTCAACGTGACGACGGACAAGGTCTATCAGAACCTGGAGGAGCGGAGGGGATACCGGGAGGACGATCCGCTCGACGGATATGATCCCTATTCGAACAGCAAGTCCTGCTCCGATCTCGTGACGCACAGCTACCGGAGCTCCTTCTTCGGGGAGAGCGGACCTGCCGTCTCGACGGCGCGGGCCGGCAACGTGATCGGAGGCGGCGATTTCGCCAAGGACCGGCTGATTCCGGACTGCGTGAGGGCCGCGATGCGTGGAGAGACCATCATTCTGCGGAATCCGGACTCCGTCCGCCCCTTCCAGCACGTGCTTGAGCCTCTGGGCGTCTACCTGCTCATCGCGGCCGCCCAGGAGAGGGACCGGTCCCTGGCGGGAGCCTACAATGTGGGACCCGGGCCGGAGGACGCGGTCACGGCCGGGCATCTGGCCGATCTTTTCACGGAGGCGTGGGGAGACGGCGCCTCCTGGACGGCACGCCCGGACGGAGGACCCCACGAGGCGGGCCTTCTCATGCTCGACAGCTCGAAGATCTGCGATGAGCTCGGCTGGAGACCGGTCTGGCGGATCGGCGACGCGGTCAGGAAGACAGTGGAGTGGTCCAGAGTATACGCGGCCGGCGGTGATCTCGCGGCAGAGACGGACCGGCAGATAGGAGAATATTTCCATGTTTGAAAATAAGACACGTGAAGAGGCGAGAGAAGAAATTCTGTCCCTGGTCGGCGAGTACTGCGACCGGTATCACAATACGGAGAAGCCCTTTAAGGAGGGAGACCGCATACCCTACGCCTCACGGGTGTACGACAGAGCCGAGATGGTCTCGCTTGTGGATTCGGCCCTCGAGTTCTGGCTCACGGCGGGGCGCTTTACACAGCAGTTTGAGAGAGATTTCGCGGAATATCTGGGCATACGGCACGTATCGCTGGTCAATTCCGGATCAAGCGCGAACCTGCTCGCCTTCATGGCGCTCACGTCCCCGCTCCTTAAGGAGCGGAGAGTGCTTCCGGGAGACGAGGTGATTACCGTGGCCGCGGGCTTTCCCACCACGGTCTCTCCCATTGTCCAGTACGGGGCGGTTCCCGTATTCCTGGACGTGAAGCTTCCGGGCGCGGACGTGGATGTGTCTCTTCTTGAGGAGGCTTATTCCGAAAAGACCAAGGCAGTCATGATGGCCCACACGCTCGGCAATCCCTTCGACATCGCCGCCGTGAAGGCCTTCTGCGACCGGCACGGTCTCTGGCTCATCGAGGACAACTGCGACGCGCTGGGCAGCCTCTACACGCTGAACGGCGAGACGAAGCTTACGGGCACCTTCGGCGATATCGGCACGTCGAGCTTCTATCCGCCCCACCACATGACGATGGGAGAGGGCGGCGCGGTCTACACGGACAATCCCCTTCTCCACAGAATCGTCCGGTCCCTCCGGGACTGGGGACGCGACTGCGTGTGCGCGCCCGGCCAGGACAATTTCTGCGGGCACCGCTTTGACAGGCAGTACGGGGAGCTGCCGCTCGGCTATGACCACAAGTATGTCTACAGCCACTTCGGCTACAATCTGAAGGCGACGGACATGCAGGCCGCGGTGGGCGTCGAGCAGCTGAAGAAATTCCCGGAATTCGCGCGGCTCCGCAGGGAGCACTTCGCGTATCTCAGGGAGGCGCTTAAAGGGACGGAGGAGTACTACATGCTTCCGGAGGCGAATCCGGATTCCGATCCCTGCTGGTTCGGCTTCTTCATCACGGTCCGGGAGGGCGTGAAGCGGAGCGATGTGGTGAGCCTGCTCGAGTCGAGGGGCATCCAGACGCGCATGCTGTTTGCCGGCAACCTGACAAAGCACCCCTGCGTGACGGACGATCCCCATCTCAAGGGGCGCTGCCGCGTCGTCGGATCCCTTGAAAACACGGACCGCATCATGGCCGATTCCTTCTGGATCGGCGTGTATCCGGGCATGACGGAAGAAAAGCTCGCCTATATGGCAAAGGCACTTAAGGAGGCTGTGATCTCATGACGGGAAGATGGGAGGAGAGGGCCAGATGGTCGGCCTATTTCGCGCTGGACGCCTTGAGGGGCGGCAGGGTGAAGGAAAGATGCCGCAGCGATCTTGATGCTTTCAGGCACGGCACATCGGAGGCCGGGACGGAGGAGAAGCTCCGAGATCTCATCCGCCACGCGGTATCCACAACGGATTATTATCGCGGGATGGACCCGGAGGCGCCTCTTTCCTCCTTTCCGATTGTCAATAAGGACACCTGGCGCGCGGAGTATGACGCCTTCCGGTCCTCCCTCTTCGCGGACGGAAAGGGCTGCCGCGTCATGACGACGAGCGGCTCCACAGGGACGCCCTTCTCCATGATTCAGGATCCGGGAAAGATCACCGCCAATACGGCGGACGCCATCTTCTTAAGTTCCCTCGCGGGCTACCGGATCGGGGACAGAATTGCCTTTATCCGCGTCTGGGTCGACAACGTGAAGAAGTCGAAGTTTCAGCTCTTCGCGGAGAACAGCATCATGATGGAGAGCTCATCCCTGTCCGACGAGTCGATCGCCGGCATGCTGAAGACCATCCGGGATGAGAAGGTCAGCGTCCTTACGGGCTATTCGTCCGCCCTGGGGGAGATCAGCCGCTATATCGAAAGGAATGCGGTCGATCTGTCCGATTTCAGCGTGCGCGCGATCCTGCCCATTTCCGAGACCATGCCCGACCCGGTGCGGAAGAGGCTCTCGGAGCAGTTCGAGTGTCCCGTCCGGTCCTATTACTCCAATGAGGAGAACGGGATCATGGGCATCCAGCACGAAAAAGACAACGGATACTACATCAATTCGGAGAGCTATTATTACGAGATCCTGAAGTTTGACTCGGACGAGCCGGCGGAAGACGGGGAGATCGGGCGCATCGTCATCACGGATCTCACCAACCGCGCCTTCCCCGTGATCCGCTACGACAACGGGGACTCGGCGCGCGCGGAGAAGGTCCGCAGAAACGGGCGCTTCCGCCTCACCCTGAAGGAGCTCTGCGGGCGCAGAAGCGACATGCTCTATGACACCCGGGGCAATGCCGTCACGCCCTATATTGTGACCAACAATCTGTGGGATGTGAAGGGCGTGCGGCAGTACCGCTTCCTCCAGACGGGGGAGAAGGAGTACGAGCTGCACCTTAACGGCGACAGGTCCGTCATGGACGTGGAGGACATGATCGGCCGCATCCGGCCCGCGCTGGGCGAGGACGCCAGGATCCGCCCGGTCTTTGTCGACGAGATCCCGGTTCTGGCCTCGGGCAAGCGGAAATACATCGAAAATCTCTGGAAAAAATGAAGGCAATCAGCAGACGTTCAGGAAAAATAGCGGCCAATACGGCCTACACGATCGCGGGGGCACTCGTTCTAAACGGTGTGCTCCAGCTTTTCGTTTATCCGAGGGCAGCCCGGTATCTGGGCACGGCCGCGTACGGGGACCTGCTATATGTCATGGCCTACGTCAATATCCTCGGCCCCTCCGTGGGACAGGCGCTTAACAACAGCCGGCTCGTCATGCGGCGCGGCAGGGATGTGAGCAACGGGGATTACAATATTATGATCCTGCTGTTTTCCGCAGCGGGAATCGCGGTCTCCCTCTTCCTCGCGCGGGCCAAGACCGGCGGCGCCGCCGCGGGACTTCATATCGCGGCGCTGATTCTGCTCACGAATTTCCGCTATAACGGAGACGTCGAATATCGTAT
>CAYLHR010000037.1:0-16714 GCA_964383335.1 uncultured Lachnospiraceae bacterium | reverse complement strand
ACGCAGGTCGGGAAGCTGATCGCGGACGATTTCGTCCGGGTCTGTGCGACGCGCTGCAGAGGTCAGCAGACGACACTTTCCGTGATCGATCTCGCGGAGTTCGCGCACACGGTTCCCAATAAGCTGACCGCATTTTCCAGATCGATCAGTTCGCTCATCGAGGAGAAGCAGTACACGCAGGTGGCCTCCGCGAGGAATAAGACGCGCGAGTTCGCGCGGAGCACGCGGATTGACCAGGTGGACCTCGTGGATCTCGCGAGAAACATGGGCACCGACGAGGGAACGGAGCTCGCGAAGGTCCTGAAGGCGGCGGTCAAGTACAATACCTATAACAATATATCCAGGGCCGAGGGCGTCTCGATCTATTTCCCGTATCAGAGCATCTCAAAGGTTGACTCGGCGGTCAGCACGATGAACGCGATCGGCATGGATTCCAGCTACGGCGAGGCGATCAAGGAGTTCGCGGCCCTGCAGACGTCCGGTCAGGTCGCGGCGGGCGGCACGAATTCGCCCTACGGATCGCTGCTCGGGGATTACGGCATCTTCGGGACGGGCGGCACGTCCGCTTCTTCCTCCGGCGGATATTCGGCGGATTACAGCAGCGACGCGCTCTCACAGCTGCTCGGGGCCTTCCTCGGCGGGGATTACAGCTCGATTTCCGGGCTCTCCACCTCGAACGCAAGTTACTTAAGCGGCAGAGCCCTCGGGGCTGAGGAGACGGCGGCCTACATCAGCGAGCACCACTTTGACGGCTCCCAGCTCATCTGGCAGGAGGAGGACGGCGCCTATAAGATGACCATCGCCGATGACCAGTGGCAGTATGTCCACGGGCTCGACCTCAACATGTTCTACGATGACGGCGAGGGGTATATCGATCTCGGACTGGATAATATCTACAGCTTCGATGAGAGCGGCCGTCTTGTCGCCAATACCGATAAGGTGTGGCTCTCCATCAATGACCAGATCGTTCCGTATTACCATGAGAATACGGAGGACGACGGCGAGAATTACGCCATCACGGGGCGGATTCCCGTGCTGCTTAACGGTGAGCGCGCGGAGCTGATCGTCGTGTTCGACAACGACGACCCGCAGGGACGCATCGAGGGCGCGAGAACGGTCTACACGGAAGGTGAGACCGAGACGGCGGCCAAGACCCTGACCGGACTTGAGAACGGCGACAAGATTGATTTCATATGCGACTACTACACCTACGACGGCGATTATCAGGATTCCTTCCTCTTCGGTGACCAGATCACCGTGACGGATGATCTCGCTGTCGGCAACTCCGAATTCTCTGATCAGGGAAGCGTTATGATTACCTACCGCTTCCGCGATCTCTATAACCGGGATTACTGGTCGGCCCCGATTGTGGTCGGGTGAGACAGGACGGACCTGTCTCCGTCCTGCCCGGTTCCCATCTGATTGATTTTCCATAAAGTGCCCTGCGGGGCGCTTTTTTTTGTTGAATGAAATTCACCTCTTTAATACGGATTCAGATGATGCTGTTCAACAAGCATATGATGACATGCAAAAATTTCAGAATATTCTGATGTTAAGCGCGTATAAGTACAATAATAACTGTTTAAATGTTGTATAAAATGCACTACAGAATCCATTTTAATCGTATCTTTTGATTGATTATTAACAGGTACTGGTATAAAATTGTCCTGTACTCACAACGAAACAATCTACCCTGATGACTCAGGGTAAATGCCGGAGGAGGTGGACATGGCTGATTTAATCTGTATCGGAGAGATGGTCATCGATTTTCTGCCCGGAAAGGAGCCGGGGAGTTATATCAGAAACGCGGGAGGCGCTCCGGCCAATGTGGCGATCTCGGCGGCGAGGAACGGCATCTCATCCGGTATGTATACAAAGGTCGGGGATGACGATTTCGGCGTTTTCCTGCAGGACACACTGAGGCGGGAGGGCGTGGAGATCCTGAATCCGAAAAGAGAGGAGAAGGCGCTCACGACGCTCGCCTTTGTCTCTCTCAATGAGAGCGGAGAGCGGAGCTTTACTTTCGGGCGGAAGCCCGGGGCGGATATGTTCCTCAGCAAAGAGGAGATTACGGATGAGGAGCTTAAAAAGGCGTCCGTCATCCACGCCGGCTCCTTCTCGCTGTCCGCGGAATGTTCCAAAGAAGCGGCTGTGGATGCGCTCAGTCGGGCGCACGGCATGGGAAAGCTTGTAAGCTTTGATATCAATTACCGGAACGTCGCCTGGAATGACGACAAGGACGCCTGCGCCGGGGAAGTGAAAAAGCTGCTTCATCTGGTCGATTTTCTCAAGGTTTCCGATGAGGAAGTGGACATGCTGGGCGGAGAGGATCAGATCCCGGCCGTGATGGAGGAGTACGGCATTGCCGTCGTGATGCTGACGCTGGGCGGGGACGGGTGCCGCTGCTATTACAGAGGCGGCTGCTTTGAGGATCCCGGCTACGCGGTCGAGGCCGGAAAGGTGGTCGATACCACCGGGGCGGGGGATGCCTTCTGGGGCGGATTTCTGTCCAGACTTCTCATGCTGGGCGTTTCAAAGACGGAAGATCTTACGGAGGCAATTCTGAAGGACGCCTCGGATTACGGCAATATCAGCGGTTCCATCTGCGTGCAGGCCAAGGGCGCGATCGCGTCTCTGCCGGACCGGAAGACCATCGGGGATTTCCGTGAGAAACAGGGGAAGAGCTTCTGAGCCGCCGTTTCGGGATAAAGTTGCATCTGGGTTGTGTGAGTGTAAGGAGGGAAGCGAAATGCAGAAGAAGGTATTGTCTGTTTTGCTGACTGCGGCGATGGCATTTTCTCTGGCAGCGTGCGGAGGGTCATCCGGAGCGGAGGCGCAGGACTCCAAGGTGGAGGCGCCGGCTGCCGAAGAGGACAGAACATATAAGGTGGATGTGGTGCTTAAGACGACATCCTCCGAATACTGGCAGTACGTACAGGCGGGGGCGGAGGCCTATATGGAGCAGTTCCCGAATGTGACGGTTGAGGTGAAGGGCGCTGCCAACGAGACCGCCTATGATGAGCACAAAAAGATACTGGAGGATGATATCGCGTCCGGAAACTATGACGCCTTTGTCATCGCCCCTCTGAAAGCATCCGATACCGTGGCGGCCATCTCCGGCCTGGAGGCCCCGGTCGTGGCGGTGGATACGGATATCCGGGCACCGGAAGTCATTTCCTTTGTCGCGACATCCAATGAGGAGGCCGCGCGGCTCGGAGGCGAGGCCGCCGTGCAGGCTGCTGAGGACGCGGGCTGGACAGAGATCAAGGCCGTCTGCATCTCCGGTGTAAAGGGCGATACCACGGCCCAGGCCCGCCTCACGGGATATGAAGCCGGCATTATCACAAGCGGCGGAGAGTTCCTCGCGGACGAGACCGTCTACGGAGACGCCGAGGGCGCCAAGGCGGAAGAGGCCATGAAGGAGATCATGGAGAAGCACCCCGAGGGAATCGCCATCATCTGCGCCAACAACGACGATATGGCCATGGGCGCCGCCAGAGCCGCAAAGGGCAATGAGGCCTACAAGAATACGGTGTTTATCGGATTCGACGGAATCAAATCCGCCTGTGAGGCCATTCTGGCCGGCGAGGAGACGATCTCCGTCGCGCAGGAGGCCTATGACATGGGCTACACCGCGGTGGACACGGCCGTGAAGGCGCTCGACGGAGAGGCAATCACGCCGGTGATCTTTTCCGGACAGTCGATCATCGACAAGACCAACGCGGAGGAGCGCCTCAAGAAGCTGGAAGAATACGTGAAGTAAGGAAGCGGAAGACGGAGGAATGAACCGGCATATGAAAAAGGAAGTCTGGGACAGAAAGTGTCATATTTCACCATCTCTCATCACCTTTGATCTCTGCAATCTGGAGCGGGCCGCGAAGCAGATCGGGGACAGCGGGCTCACCATGGTGCACGTCGATATTCTGGACGGACATTTTTCGCCCAGCATGCCGCTCGGGCTCGACGCGGTGAAGCAGCTGCGCAGCAGAACCGGCCTCGAATTCGAGGCGCACGTCATGGCGACGGAACCCCAGTTTTTCGTGGATGAGCTGCTGGACGCGGGCGTCTCCCAGATCTGCTTCCACATTGAGACGGCGCCCCACGCGGACGGCATGCTGAACTATATCCACAGCAGGGGTGTCCGGGCCGGCGTGGCGCTGAAGCCGTCCACTCCTTTAAATGTGCTGGATTATATCCTGGAAAAATGCGACAGCGTCCTTCTTATGCTGATCAATCCGGGCTACGCACAGATGGCGGGAGAGGGCCAGGTCCCCTACGGGGCGAGAAAGATCCGGGAACTTCATCAGATGATCGCGGAGAGGGGACTTTCCACGAAGGTGGAGCTGGACGGAAGGGTCTCGGAACAGAATATTCTCGAGTTCGGAAGAGAGGGATCGGCCCAGATCTTTGCCGCGGGCAGTACCTGCATCAGCAAAGCGGATATCGAGGGCAGTCTCGCGCATCTGAAGGAAGTGGAGGATTCCCTGCAGGGATGACAGGTCCGGCGGCGGAAGGATGAGAGCGGCGCGTGCCGCGGAGGAAACGGAGAAAGATGGAATATTTCAGCGAACATTATAAGGAAAATGTGGATTCTGTGGTAGGAGAGCTGCAGACCGCTCTTCATTCGGTGGATCCGGAGAGCGTGGAGAAGCTCGTACAAGCCATTCTGGATGCGGACCAGGTGTTCTTCATCGGTGTCGGCCGCGTGATGCTCTCTCTTCAGAGTATCTGCAAGAGACTGGCACATCTGGGAATCAAGGCACACTATGTGGGCGAGATCACGGAGCCGGCCATCACGGATAAGGATCTCCTTATCGTGGGTTCCGGAAGCGGATCTACCCTTTTCCCGCTCGGGATTGCCCGGAAGGCGCACGGAATCGGCGCGAAGATTGTGCATATCGGATCCAATCCTAACAGTCCCATGAAGGAGATCGCGGACTTTATGGTCCGGATTCCCGTCAGAACCAAGGAATATCTGGAGGATGAGATTGACTCCGTACAGCCCATGACCTCTCTCTTTGAGCAGAGCGTGCTCCTGCTCGGCGATACGATCGCCAAGATGATCATTGAGAAGGAGCAGCTCGACATGAAGGGACTGTGGCAGTATCACGCCAATCTGGAGTAAGGGATCCGGCGGGAAAGGAGCATTTTTAATTGAATAAGAAGGAGCTTTTTAAACGAATCGGAAGCATCCAGCAGCTGGCCTATGCCAGACCGGTGGTTTACCGCGAGGGCAGAAGCGAGTGGATGAACGCCGTCGAGGTGAAGTGCGGAGACCTGTTCTTCCACTCCCAGACCGACAAGTGCATGGATCTTGCGGATCTGACCTATAAGGGAATCAACCTCTCCTTTATGGCAAAGCCGGGTCTCGAGGGCCGGAATCCCTATGATACGGCCGGGGCCGAGGCGCAGCGCAGCATCATGTGCGGATTCTTCTTTACATGCGGACTTGAGAGCATCTGCGGACCGCATACCCTTTACGGAAAGGATTACCCGATGCACGGGCGCATGCGCACGACTCCCGCGGAGCACACAGGCTGCGACGTCATCGCGGACGATGACGGCGGCGTGAGGGTGGTTCTTACGGGTGAGATGCGTGAGGCGGAGCTCTTCGGGGAAAATATGGTTCTTCGCAGAAGGATCGAAACCGTGCTCGGCGAGAACAGCATTCTTCTCACGGACGAGATAGAGAATCAGTCCTACAGGAGAGAACCCCTGATGCTCATGTATCACTGCAACATGGGCTACCCCTTCCTCGACGAGAGCTGCGAGCTGTACGCTCCCTCCGCGAAGGTGAACGGAAGGGAGGAGTGGTCCGATCAGCATCTGGACCGGTGGAACCTCATGGATCCGCCGGAAGACAACGCCGAGGAGTATGTCTACATTCACGAGCTGGCGGCGGATGAGAAGCAGGACACGATGTGCCTGTTCGTGAACCGCAATCTGAACATCGGCCTTGTGATGGAGTGGAACAGGAAGAACCTTCCGTATTTCAACGAGTGGAAGTCCACGGCGTCCGGCGACTATGTGGTGGGACTTGAGCCGGCAAATTCGAAAGCCTACAACCGTCAGTACCATGACGAGCACGGCCTGCTCCGGTATCTCGATCCCTTTGAGAAGGAGCGGTTTTCGCTGAAGTTTACGGTTGTGGAGGGCGATGAGAAGATCGCGGAGATGAAAGCCCGGGTCGAGCCCCTGAAATAAAGGAGGAAAGGCATCACATGAAGAGATCGGAAATCAACAAAGTCATTAAGAAGTTTGAGGCGTTCCTCGCGGAATATAAGTTCGCTCTGCCTCCCTATCTCAGCTTCACGCCCGAGGAGTGGGCGGAGAAGGGACACGAGTATGACGAGATCCGTGAGAACAAGCTCGGATGGGATGTGACGGATTACGGTGAGGGGCATTTTGATACGCTGGGTCTTGCGCTTATCACCATCCGGAACGGCAACGTCAAGATGGCGGACAAGTATCCGAAGCCCTACGCGGAGAAGATCATGATGTGTGATTCCGGCCAGATTTCTCCCATGCATTTTCACTGGGGGAAGATGGAGGACATCATCAACCGCGGCGGAAATGATGTGGTCTTCACGTTCTACAACGCGAATAAGGAGACGGAGGAGTTTGAGGACACGGATGTGCTCCTAATGAAGGACGGACGTCAGTACAGGGTTCCGGCCGGCTCCCAGGTGGCGCTTAAGCCGGGTGAGAGCTTTACGCTTTATCCCTATCTCTATCATGAATTTATTATTCCCGAGGGCGGCCCGGCTCTCATCGGTGAGGTCTCCACGTGCAATGACGACGACACCGACAACCGCTTCAAGGAGCCCCTGGGACGCTTCCCCACCATCGAGGAGGATGAGCCTCCCTACCGTCTCCTCTGCACGGAGTATCCTCCGGCAAAGGACTGATCTGTCACTGACAGACCGGAGGCGGCACATACCGTGTGTCCTTCCGTACGGAATGGGGCGGACGGTATTCCCTTAAGGACACTGTAGTATGCGAAAGCATTACTTATAGTGGAGCTGTTTCGGTCCGCGAGAGAGAAAGCGGCCGGAACGTAAATATTGTTTTCCAAAAAGGAGGAAAGACATGAAGAAAAAGTTTCTCTCTGTAACTCTGGCAGCTGCCCTTGCCCTTTCCATGGCCGCATGCGGAAGCTCCGGCTCCGCGAGCAGCACGGCGGCTCCCGCCGAGAGCACGGCCGCTGAGAGCACCGCAGCCGAGAGCGCGGCTCCCGCGGAGGAGTCCGTTGCTGCCGAAGCTCCCGCTGAGGGTGAAGCTGCTGCCGAAGGCGCTGTCAAGGATCTCTCCGAGCTGAAGCTGGCCTTCATCGTCGGAACGATGAACGACGCTTTCTATCAGTCTGTTGCCCAGGGCATCACGGATGAGTGCGCGGCGCTCGGCATTCCTGAGCCCACCATCAGCGACCAGGAGCTCGACGGATCCAAGTGCACGGACCTCATCAACAACTATGTGGCGGGCGGCTATGACGCGATCGCCTTCTCCGCCAACGACCCGGCCGGCACGGTTCCTGCCATGCAGCAGGCGGCGGCCTCCGGCGTCAAGATGTTCACCTTCGACTGCACCGTGGACGATCAGTATCTGGGCGACTATATGGCGTTCGTCGGATCCAACAACAAGGCGGGCGGCGTGACGGCCGGTGAGTATGTCGCCGAGCACGCTCCCGAGGGATCAGTCGTCGGCTGCATCACCTATGCTTCCGCTCAGTCCACTCAGGACCGTCAGGCCGGTTTCGAGGAGACCATTCAGGCTGCGATCGACGGCGGCAAGGACCTGACTCTCATCGAGTCTCAGGACGCTGACAACGATCAGTCCAAGGCTTCCGATATCATGACCAACCTCATCACACAGTACGGCGATGACCTTTCCTACATCTTCGTCGTCGGTGACCCCACCGGTTACGGCGCCCTTGCGGCGATCCAGAGTGCGGGCGCTGCCACCAAGATCGTCGGCTTCGACGCCGGCCAGACAGCCTGCGAGTACATCGCGGACGAGACGGTCGGAAAGATCTGGGAGGCCGAGGTTGCGCAGGATCCTCACGGAATCGGTTCCGGTATTGTTGACAAGATGGCTGAGTACTTCACCACCGGTGCGATTGCCGGCGAGCAGAAGGACCTGATCGATTGTAAGCTTGTCACCAAGGAGAATGTTGCAGATTATCTTGGCTGATTACTCCTTCAGACCGGGCGGGGGACCTGAAACAGGTCTCCTGTCCGGAAAGAAGAGCGGATTCTATGCCTGGTTATCTGTTCGTGAAGAACCAAATCCGGGAACGCCGGTTCTTATTTCAGAAGAATCAGCGTGCTTTTCGAGAAAAACAGATAGTCAGTTTGACACTGCTGCACGTCAACAGGAGGGACAGATATGGAACCGGTCTTGCAGGTGAAACACATTGCAAAGGAATTTCCCGGAGTAAAGGCCCTGGAGGACATCAGTATAGATTTCTATCCCGGGGAGTGCCACGCACTTGTAGGCGAAAATGGCGCCGGAAAATCCACGCTGATTAAGATCATCGCTTCAATTTACAAGCCCACAAAGGGAGAAGTATATCTCGAGGGGAAGGAATGTAATTTCAAGACGCCGAAGGATGCGATTGACGCGGGTATCGCTGTCATTCAGCAGGAGACCTCGATCGCTCCGCATCTTTCGATTGCGGAAAATATGTATTTGGGATGCGAGCCGAAGCTGCCCAACGGGCTTCTGGATCGCAGAAAGATGGAGAAAGATGCCCAGGCCGTTCTGGATGAGATGGGTCTGGAGCTTGATTCACATACGATATGCAACGGGCTGACGGCCGCGCAGCTGCAGATGGTGGAAATTGCCAAGGTCATTTCCAAACATGCCAAGGTCGTCGTGCTCGACGAGCCGACATCTTCTCTTTCCGAAAAGGAGATCGATTCCCTTTTCGAACAGGTCAGGAAGATGAAGGAAGCCAAAACCACCATGATCTACGTCACGCACCGCATGGCGGAGCTGCCCATTATCTGTGAGCGCTGCTCCATCTTCCGTGATGGCTACAAGGTGGCGGAGTACATGGTAAAGGACGTGGACGAGCAGACCATCGTAAACAGCATGGTCGGCCGTGAGCTGGGCGCTTATGTGAAGCCCGAGCACACGCCGAAGGAAGAGCTTCTCCGGGTTGAGAACCTGACACAGGAGGGAACCTTCGAGAACGTGAGCTTCCACATCAACGCCGGAGAAATCGTGGCGTTCTCGGGACTGGTCGGAGCGGGCAGAACCGAGGTCATGGAGGCGATTTTCGGCGCCACGAATATCACCTCGGGGAAGGTGTATCTGTTCGGAGAAGAAGTGCACTTCAAGCATCCCGCAGAGGCGATCGCAAAGAAAATGGGCCTCGCGACGGAGGACCGCAGACGTACGGGTCTTCTTCTCGCGAAGTCGATTCAGGAGAACATCGGCCTGCCCAATCTTCCCTTCCACGCCAGAAAATTCCTGATGAATCTGGTGAATGTGAAGTGGGAGAAGGATACAAGTGAAGAGTACATGGAGAAGCTGAAGATCAAGGCTCCCAACATCGCTGTTCTCTGCGGGAATCTGTCAGGCGGAAACCAGCAGAAGGTTATTTTGTCCAAGTGGCTGGCAGCCGGCGTCAGGGTACTGATTCTGGATGAGCCCACCAAGGGTATCGATGTGAATGCCCGTGCCGAGTTCTATGCTCTGATGAACGATTTCGTGGAACAGGGCGGCGGCATCGTCATGGTCTCATCGGATATGCCTGAGATCATCAAGGTCGCGGACCGCGCCTACGTCATGTCGGAGGGTCATCTGACCGGCGAGCTGAAGAGAGAGGATATCAATGAGCTGAATCTCATCTCGCTTGCGAGCCCGGTATCGGACGGCTCAGACAGAAAGGCTGAAGACACGACCACCGTTTCCCAGTAAATAGGGAATAGATCGACCTGAATACGGAGGAAAAAATGAGCAAGAATAAAGACATTAAAAAGCTGATCACAGAAAATATCGTGGTCCTGGTTCTGATCCTTCTGGTTATCGGCTTCTCCATCGGCAATTCCACATTCCTGAAGATGGCCAACCTGATCAACCTGGTCGGACAGATGTGCCTGAATGCCATCCTGGCATCCGGACTTACCTACGTTATCATCCTCGGCGGCATCGATATCAGCGTCGGTTCCGCGATGGCCATTACCGGTATCCTTGCGGCTCAGATCGTGCTTGCGCTCGGGATTACCTCGACGCCCGTCATCATGGTGATTCAGGTTCTCGTGGGCGTGCTCGGCGGAGCTCTGATCGGCGTATTTATCGGATACCTGATCGCGTACCGTAACCTGGTTCCCATGATCTGCACGCTTTCTCTCATGCAGGCTTTCCGCGGACTTGCCTACATCATCTCCGGAGGCGGACCGGTTTACGGCCTTCCGAACGGATTCTCCACACTCGGCGCGGGACGTCTGATTGAGACCGAGAGCTTCCCGACCGGCGTGGTCCCCGTGATCATCATCTTCACGGTGATCGTCGTTGTGATCTTCCATCTGATCCTGACCAAGACCGTGTTCGGACGCCACGTCTTCGCGGTAGGTTCCAATAAGAACGTCGCTCATATGAGCGGTATCAATACGAGAATGGTCACGCTCAAGTGCCACATGATCTGCGGCATCTGCGCAGGTATCGCGGGCGTCGTCGCTGCCTCCAAGGTCAACAACGGACATCCGGCGACAGGTGAAGGCTACGAGATGTTCGCCATCGCGGCGACGGTTCTCGGCGGCACCTCCCTGAGCGGCGGCTCCGGATCCGTGGCGCGCGCCATGTTCGGCTGCGCGATCATCGCGGTCATCAACAACGGCATGACCCTGATGGAGATCAACGCTTACTGGCAGAAAGTCGTTATCGGCGCCATCATCATCCTGGCGGTCCTTCTTGATATGGCTCAGAAAGGTGAGAAATCATAATCCATGAAATTCTATCTGATTCTGGATCTCGGAGGAACTAAGACAACGGGTGCCGTCTTCGGTGAAGACGGCAGCCCTGTCGGAGACCGCTTCCTGGTCGTTCCTTCCGTCACATATGAAGGTCAGGACGCGGTGTTCCGCAACACAGTGAAAGTGGGCAGACAGATCCTGGAAGAGACCGGCACGGATATGTCGGATGTGATCGGGATCGGAGTCGCCGCACCCGGACCGCTTGATTACAGAACCGGCCGCATCATCGATGTGCCGATGATGGGCTGGAAGGATTTTCCGCTGGGGCAGCTGCTTTCGGAGGAATTCGGTGTTCCGGTCAGAGTGGAGAATGACGGCAATCTGGGGGCGCTGGCCGAGCAGAGGCTGGGCGTCGCCAAAGGAGAGAGCAATGTTCTCTATATGACGGTCAGCACGGGCTGCGGAGGCGGCATCGTACTGAACGGGGAGATCTACCGCGGACACGGCGGATCAGCCGGTGAATTCGGTCACATGTCCCTCGATATGAACGGACCTTCCTGCGGCTGCGGCGGAAACGGATGTCTTGAGCTGTACGCATCGGGAACCGCCATGGGCCGGAGGATGAGGAGAGACCTGAAGAACGGCATCAGAGCTCTGGCCTTTGAGAGTGTCGGCTACGATCCCGACAAGGTCAGCAGCGCCCTTCTGGGCGCGGCCGCGGAGAAGGGGGATGACTACTCCATCTCATTCCTTCACCAGGAGGGAAAATATCTGGGCGCGGCGCTCGGCAACTTCTTCAATCTCTTTGATCCCGACGTATTTGTCCTCGGAGGAGGCGTCACCAAATCACAGAAGTGGTTCCGCGGCTCCATGATGAGAGAGATCAACCGCAGGAGCTGCGTGCCGGTCAGTGACGACCGCGTCCGCTTCTCCGTACTGAATGACAGAGTGGCGGTCTACGGGGCTTACTGCCTGATCCGGGAATATCTGGAGAAACAGGAGTCGTAAAACGGGCTTCGCAGGCAGGGCAGCATTTTCAGCATCCGGCATGTCGGCCGGAGAAAGGAGTTCAAATATGCCTTTAGTAACAATGAAGCAGGTGATGGCGGATTCTCTTAAGAGAGCCCTTGATCCGAACACGGATCCCGCGGACCGCTATGCGGTGGGAGCGTTCAATTTCAGCACGATCCCGGAGATGGTGGGCATCGTGGAGGGAGCTCGGGCAAAGCAGAGCCCGGTCATCCTGATGCTGTCGCTCGGCGCCTTAAAGTATATCGGATCTCTTGAGCTGGTGGCGGACACCGCGAAGGGCATCTCCCGTCAGTTCCCCGAGGTTCCCATGGTTCTGCATCTGGACCACGCGACGGATCTCGACATGATCAAGCACGCCGTGGTGGCAGGCTTTACGAATGTCATGATCGACGCGTCTCAGGAGGACTTCGAGGTCAATATTGCGAAGTCGAAGGAGATCGCGGATTTTGCGCATAATATGAGCCCCAGAGGAAAGGACGGCTGTTCCGTGGAAGCGGAGCTCGGCATGCTGGCCGGCCACGAGGACAATATCAGGGTTTCCGAGGAGGACGCCGGAAAGGCTTACACGGATCCCGCTCTGGTTCCGGAATTTGTCGGGAAGACAGGAATCGACGCTCTGGCAGTGGCCATCGGCACAGCGCACGGCTTCTATAAGGCCGCTCCCAAGATCCGCTTTGATCTTCTCGGCGAGATCCGGAAGGTCACCGATGTCCCGCTGGTTCTGCACGGCGGCACGGGCGTCCCGGATGACGATTTCAGAAAGTGCGTGCAGATGGGCATGAGCAAGATCAACGTCGGAACCGGCCTCAAGAAGGTCTACACCGACGCTGTGCGTGAAGCCATAAAGACGCTTCCGGAGACCGAATATGATCCCAGAAAGATCGTGGGACCCGGCAGGAAGGCCATCGCTGACGAGATCGCATCGAAGAGCGAACTCTTCAACTGCGCCGGCAAGGCTGAGGCTGTTCTTAAGAGCCTCTATTAATCTGATGAACTGAAGTGTTGATGGTCCGGTCGCTGTGGCAGGAAGGCAGCTTTGAAGCTCTTTCAATTAAGAACCATGGCGGCCGGATGTTTCTATTTTTAATGGAGAAGATTATGGCTGAAATATGGACGATGGGAGAACTGCTGGTCGAAATTATGCGTCCGGATGTGGATATGCCGATGAGTGAGCCCGGTCTGTTCCGCGGACCGTTTCCCTCCGGATCCTCCGCGATCATGATTTCCACCGCGGCGAGACTGGGACACAGCACGGGCATCATTTCCGGTGTCGGGGATGACGGTTTCGGAAAGTGCCTTCTGGAGCGCCTGCAAAGGGACGGCGTGGATACATCGAAGGTCATTGTGGATCCGGACAATTCCACTGCCTGCGCATTCGTCTCCTATGATTCCTCCGGGGACCGCAGCTATCTCTTCCACTGGGACCACACGCCGGCGACGGCCGCAAAGGCCCCGGATGTGACGGAGCCGTCTCTCAAAGAGGCGAAGATTTTCCATGTGATGGGCTGCGCCCTCACGGCAAAGCTTTCCTACGGAAGGGAGATTGTGAAAACGGTCCGGGCCATGCGCGCCCAGGGCGCCCGGATCAGCTTTGATCCGAATGTGAGGGTGGAGCATCTCACAAATCCCCTGAAGAGGGACGAGTCGCTCGCGATCATCCGGGATATCCTTCATGAGACGTGCATTTTTGAGCCCGGCCTGGAGGAGCTGAAGCTGCTCATGGGGACGGAGAGCGTGGAGGACGGGATCCGGGCCGCTTTCGAGCTGCCGTATCTCGATACGATTCTCCTCAAAATGGGCGACCGGGGCTCCCGCGTATACACGAAGGACGGACAGATCATCGACCAGCCGCTCTATAAGGTGAAGGCAGTCGATGCGACGGGGGCCGGCGACACCTCAGACGCGGCATTTCTGTGCGCCATTCTGGAGGGAAAGAGCCTGAAGGAGGCCGCTCAGACCGCGGCTGCGGCCGGTGCCCTCAATGTCATGGAGTTCGGCCCCATGGAGGGAAAGATCAGTCCGGAAAATGTGCAGGCGATGATCGAGGGAAGATATTCTGCCTGACGCGGACTTTCATATCCGGAGGAACAGATGAAGCGAGTATTTGAAGATCCGAGAACGATTCTCATCGTGACAGGCGGGCCCGGAACCGGGAAGAGCTCCATGGCCAAGGGTTTTCTGGATTATTCGGAAAACGACGACATCGTCAGCGTGAGCTACGATTTTTTCAAGGAAAAAGAGTGGGATACCTTCGGCTTTGACAACGAAGTCCAGAAAAAGAGGGTGAACGAGTTTGCCCTTGAGGAATTCTATCTGACCCTGCAGAAGCTGATGTGGGAGGGCCGGACCATTCTGGCGGAGTATCCCTTCTATCAATATCACAGACCGAAGCTTAAGGCCCTGATTGAGGAGTCGGCCTACAGCGCGGTCACGCTGTACCTTTACACGGATCTGTTGACGGCCTATGAGAGAGGGAACCGGCGGGACGGCGAGGGCGGCCGCCATCCTGGACATCTTCTTCACCGCTATCACCCCGGTTCCTTCCGCCCGGAGCTTCTGCAGTCCCGGGACAAGAAGGAGCTGACCTTTGAGGAATTCAAGGAAAGCATCCGGGACAGAGACTACGACATCGCTCTCGGGCGGCGGATTGAGGTGGATGTGACGGATTTTTCCAGAGTTTCTTTCGAAAACGTGTATCAGAGAATTCTGGGAAGCTGATCCGCGGGGCGGAGGGAAAAGGAATGCAGAACTATTTACAGAAAATGGTCCGGCTGCAGAAGCAGGGCGGGAGCGTCGGAATCTACTCCGCCTGCACGGGCAACAGGCTGGCTCTTATGGCCTGCATGAAGCACGCGGTAAAAACCGGGACGGTGCTCCTTATTGAGGCGACCGCCAATCAGGTGGATCAGTACGGAGGATATACCGGGATGCGCCCGGCGGATTTTATGGATATGATCCGGGAGCTTTCCGGAGAAACGGGGCTTCCCATGGACAGAGTCATCCTGGGAGGTGATCATCTGGGGCCGCTGACCTTTGCCCATTTTCCTGAGGAGAGGGCCATGTCCGAGGCCCGGGAGCTCGTGCGGCAGTATGTGGCGGCGGGCTTTACCAAGATCCATCTCGATACCAGCATGAAGGTCGCGGACGACGACCCCGACGCGAGACTGTCCGACGAGGTGATCTCAAGAAGGGGCGCGGAGCTGGCGGCCGTCGCGGAGGAGGCGTACCGGGAGCTGAAAAAAGAGAGGCCGGATGCGGCCCATCCGCTTTATATCGTGGGCAGCGAAGTGCCGATTCCCGGCGGCTCTCAGGATAAGACGGACACAGGCGTACAGATCACGAAGCCGGAGGATTTCCGGGCGACGGTCCGCGCCTTTTCGGATGCCTTCAGCGCGGCGGGCCTTCAGGAGGCCTGGGATCACGTCGTGGGAGTGGTCGTTCAGCCCGGCGTGGAGGAGAAGGACGCCGGCTGCACCGAGTACGACAGGGAGAAGGCCGCGGACCTGATGAAGACGATTCGGGAATATCCGAATCTGGTGTTCGAGGGCCATTCCACGGACTATCAGACAAAATGGAAGCTCCGGGAACTCGTGGAGGACGGGGTTGGCATCCTGAAGGTGGGGCCGGCTCTCACATTTGCCTTAAGAGAGGGAATGTTTGCACTGGCCTACGCCGAGAAGGAACTGTACGCCTCGGAACCCTGGCTGCAGAGCTTCTTCATGGAGACGCTCGATGACGCCATGCGGAAGGAGGCGAAAAACTATCGGAACCATTACTTCGGAACGCCGGCGGAGATTGATCTCAAGAGGAAATTCTCCTTCTCCGACCGCTGCCGCTACTACCTGCCGATGGAGGAGGTGGACGGGGCGATTAAGAAGCTGTTCCGGAATTTAAGCGGCGGCGTGCCGCTGAATCTTCTCTCCCAGTTCATGCCGGTTCAGTATACCCGTGTGCGCGAGGGCAGTCTCGTCAATGATCCGATGGAGCTGGTCTTTAATAAAGTGGCGGACACGATTGATGAATATCTTTTCGCAACGAGGCAGCAGGAGCTGGGCTGAGGCGGAAGAAAGAATAGTGACAGAATAAGAAACGGAGGTATCTATGTCTCTTGTAACATCCAAAGAAGTGCTGTTAAACGCGCAGAAGGGCGGCTATGGCGTCGGCGCATTTAACGTCGAAAATATGGAAATGGTCATGGCGGTTCTGGCCGCCGCCGAGGAGACCGGATCGCCTGTCATCATGCAGACGACGCCCGGGACGATCCGCTATGCGGGTCTCGACTATTATCTCGCAAATGTCAGGGCCGCGGCGGAGCGCACGAGCGTGCCCGTGGTCATGCATCTCGATCACGGCGACAGCTTTGAGCTCGCCATGGCGGCGTACCGGACCGGTTACACCTCGATCATGATCGACGGGTCAAAGCTCCCCTTCGAGGACAACATCGCGCTCACAAAGTCCGTGACCGCGGCCTGCCATCCCGGCTGCGTGCCGGTGGAGGGCGAGCTCGGCCGCGTGGGCGGAAAGGAGGACGACCTGGTCAACGCGGATGACAATCCCTACACGGATCCCGACGAGGCAGCCCGCTTCGTCCGCGAAACAGACGTGGATTTCCTCGCCGTGGGCATCGGAACCGCGCACGGCGTCTACAAGGGAACGCCCCACGTGAACGTGGAGCGTCTCTCTGAAATCAGGGCCAAGGTGGATATCCCCCTGGTTCTCCACGGCACGAGCGGCGTGCCGGACGACCAGGTGTCTGACTGCAT
>CAYLHR010000036.1:3433-16722 GCA_964383335.1 uncultured Lachnospiraceae bacterium | reverse complement strand
GCGGCCCGTGCCGCCGCCGGAAGCAACCGAGAAGTACTTCTTGCCCGCTTCCACTCTCTCCTTCTTATAGGTTCCGGCTACCGGATGCTGGAATCTCGTCGGGTTCGTGGAATTTCCCGTGATAGAGACGTCCACGTTCTCCTTCCACATGATCGCGACGCCTTCTGTCACGTCATTCGCGCCGTAACAGTTGACCTTGGCGCGCGGCCCGTTCGAATATGCCGTTCTGAAAAGTTCCTTCACCTCACCCGTCTTGTAATCCATCTCTGTCTCGACGAAGGTGAAGCCGTTGATTCTGGAAATGATCTTCGCCGCGTCCTTGCCCAGTCCGTTCAGGATCACGCGAAGGGGCTTTTTCCTGACCTTGTTGGCGTTGTTGGCGATTCCGATCGCGCCCTCAGCCGCGGCAAAGGACTCATGGCCCGCGAGGAAAGCGAAGCACTCCGTGTCTTCTTCAAGGAGCATCTTGCCGAGATTGCCGTGGCCGAGTCCGACCTTTCTGTGATCAGCGACGGAGCCGGGGATGCAGAAGGCCTGCAGGCCCTCGCCGATGGCAGCTGCTGCCTCGGCAGCGGTTCTCGCGTTCTTCTTTATCGCCACAGCGGCGCCTACCGTGTAGGCATACTTGGCATTTTCGAAGCAGATGGGCTGAATGCCTTCCACCATATGATATACGTCAAGGCCCGCGTCCTCGGTAATCTTCACGGCTTCCTCGAGAGAAGCGATTCCGTAGCTGTTCAGCAGAGCATTAATCTGGTCAATCCGTCTTTCATAGGATTCAAATGTAATTGCCATTATTCCGTCCTCCTCTCCTTTATTCTCTTCTCGGGTCAATCAGCTTCACAGCGTCATCAACCCTGCCGTACTGGCCTCTCGCCTTCTCAAGCGCGGTCGCGGGATCATCACCGGCCTTGATGAAATCCATCATCTTGCCGAAATTGATGAACTTATAACCGATAATCTCGTTGTTCTCATCGAGAGCGATCTTCTCGCAGTATCCCTCTGTCATCTCGAGGTAGCGCGGTCCCTTCTTCAGCGTTCCGTACATGGTTCCGACCATGGAGCGGTCGCCCTTGCCCAGATCCTCGAATCCGGCACCGACGGCAAGTCCGTCATCGGAGAACGCGGACTGCGTGCGGCCGTAGGCGATCTGAAGGAACAGTTCTCTCATAGCTGTATTAATGGCGTCACAGACAAGGTCCGTGTTAAGAGCTTCAAGCACAGTGAGTCCGGGAAGAATCTCGGCCGCCATCGCCGCGGAGTGAGTCATGCCGGAACATCCGATCGTCTCGACAAGAGCCTCCTGGATGATGCCGTCCTTCACATTGAGCGAAAGCTTGCAGGCGCCCTGCTGAGGTGCACACCAGCCGATACCGTGAGTATAGCCCTTTATGTCCTCAACCCTCTTCGACTGAATCCACTGGCCTTCTTCAGGAATCGGAGCAGCACCGTGATGCACGCCCTGCGTGACCGGGCACATTGATTCAACTTTGTTCGTGTAAATCATTGCAAATCTCCTTTCTGGAATATTTCCTCGCTTTTGAGATTATATCATAAAGGGTGAGTCAGATGAAGGAAAAACTTTGTAAGATCTGCATCATGAAATCGATTTTAGTTCTGCCCTGTATATTATTCACTAATTACTGCAGATATATGCGCCGGACTCGGCACGATGCTGTATAATGGGAACAAGACTTCCGAATCAGGAGATCCCCAGATGACAACACCGGATACGTCAAGCGGAATACCGCGCTTTCTGAGCGGCTCGACGCTCAAGATGTTCGCCTGCGCCATTATGGTCATCGATCACGCGGCGCTCTGCCTCATTTACAATTCGCTTCTTAAGCCTTTCCTCCCTGTGACCGTCGGAACGGAGATGTATGAGGTCTACCGCTTCTACCGGTTTCTCCGGGGAGTGGGACGCCTCGCCTTCCCCATCTTCTGCTTCTTTCTCGCAGAGGGATTTCTCTATACAAAAAGCAGGGCAAAATACGCCCTGCGCCTGCTTCTCTTCGGCTTCGTGTCGGAGATCCCCTTCGATCTCTGCACAAAGCTCCAGCCCTTCTACTGGAAACACCAGAATGTGATGTTCGAGCTGCTGGCGGCCCTCCTCATGCTCAGCACCTGGGAATATTTTGATCATGAAAGAGCCGTCTGCCTGCGGGATTCCGGTCCGGTTCACACCGGAGCCGATTTAAAAGAAGCCGGGCTCATCCTCTGCCAGGCCGGATCCGCGGCGGGATTCATGTGTCTCGCCCAGCTTCTCCACTTTGACTACGGCTTCAAGGGACTGGGCCTCATCCTGATTCTCTACCTGCTGCGCCGGGACAGGCTTGTCCAGTGCATTTCCGGCGCTGTCAGCATCTCCGTCTGGGAGCTTCCGGCCGTGCTTTCCTTCCTGCTGCTTCTTTTCTACAACGGAAAGCGGGGCAGACAGATGCGATATTTCTTCTACATCTTCTACCCCGCCCATCTGCTTCTGTTATACGGACTGTCGCGTTTCATTTCGGCCTGACTCTTATCCGGCCGCCTTCGCGGCCTGTCCGGCCCGGCTCTTATCTGTCCGTCTTTGCGATCTGTTCACCCGTGTTCTTCCAGATCGTGTCGGATTTGACAATTCCTCTCACGCAGGAAGTCGGATAGATCATGGACCGCTGCCCCACGACAGTGCCCGGATTCAGAACGGCATTGCAACCGACCTCAACCCAGTCGCCGAGAATCGCGCCGATCTTTCTGCGTCCCGTGACGTACTCCTCATCACCCTTCACGATGATATTCGTCCTGTCCGCCTTGATGTTGGACGTGATGGAGCCGGCGCCCATATGCGCGTGAAAACCGAGGATGGAATCGCCGACGTAATTATAGTGCGGCGTCTCGCAGTTATTGAAAATGATCACGTTCTTCAGCTCAGCCGAGTTGCCCACCACGCAGTTGTTTCCGACGAGCGCGTCGCCGCGGATAAAGGCGCACTGTCTCACCTGGGTATTTTCCCCGATGATGCAGGCTCCGCCGATATAGGCGGAATCAAACACCTTCGCGGACCGGGCAATCCATACATCCTCCGCGACCTGCTCATACAGCTCTTTGGGAAGCTTCGGGCCGATCTCACAGATCAGATCATGAATCCCGCCGAGCGCCTCCCAGGGGTATGTAAACTGCTCCAGATACTCCTTCGCGATCGTCTCCTCCAGTGTAAACAGATCCCTGATCTTAACCTGCTCCTGCTGTGCCATCTTTGTTACCTCCTGATGAATCTCTGCTGCCTGTTTTCCTGCCCTGTCCGGCGGTCCGGGTGTCCGCGGATGTCCTGCGGCTCCTTCCCTTGGATCCGGACTGATAGTATTTCGCCGCCTCGTCGTAGAAGCGACGCATATACGCCTGATTGCTGAGCCCCTTCACGGCGTTGGTTCTCCGCGCCACAAAGCCGTCCAGCTTTTCCATATATTCTTCCGTCGTGATCTTTCCCTCCGCCACCTGCGTGAGACCCTTCTCCCAGCTGGCGGTCAGCTCCGCGTTAAGCAGCGGGCGGATCGACTGATCCACGACATCATAGACCATCTCACCCAGAAGCTCGGGCGAGAGAATCTGTGTCTTCCTGTTGAGGTTCAGATATCCGATTCTCACGAGCTTTGAGAGAATTTCAGCCCGGGTCGCCGATGTTCCGATTCCCGAGCCGCGGATCTGTCCCCGCAGCTCCTCGTCCTCAATCAGCTGGCCCGCGTTCTCCATCACGAGAATCATGGAACCTGAGTTGTAACGCGGAGGAGGCTTTGTCTCCCCCTCCTTAATCTGAAAGCCGTTTACCTGAACGGAGGCGTTCTTTTTCAGCGAGGACAGGCGCTCCAGCACGGACGCGCTCCGTGATTCCCCGCCGTCCTCCTCTTCATCCTTCCCTGCCGCGCCTCCGGCCGCCTTTCCCGCGCCGCCCAGCACCTTCAGATATCCTTCCTCCTTCAGGATGCGGGCATTCGCGAAAAAGTGCTCCGTCCCGCAGACAAATTCCGCGGACACCTTTGTATACACGGCCGGCGGGTAAAACACCGCCAGAAATCTCCGGCAGACCGCCTCATAAACCCGGCGAGAGAGATCGGAGAGGGAATTCAGGGCGCCGAGGCCGTATCCGGTCGGAATGATCGCATAGTGGTCCGTAATCGCCTTGTCGTTCGTGTAGCGGCTCTTCCCGATCTTTTTACAGGCATCGCCGGCAAGAACCTCGTCGGCAAAGGCCGAGACCGCGCCGACCTTCTGAAGGCCGCGCAGATTCCTGTCAATCTCCTTCGCCACGGCCGACGAGAGGACCCGCGCGTCGGTTCTCGGATATGTCGTCAGCTTCTTCTCGTATAGCTCCTGGGCCACCTTCAGGGTCTGGTCCGGGGAGATGCGGAACATTTTCGAGCAGTCGTTCTGAAGCTCCGCCAGATTGTAAAGCAGGGGCGGATTCTTCTTCTCCTGCTTCCTGCTCACAGAGGCAACCGAGGCGGGCAGTCCCTTAAGGCTGTCGATCAGCTCCTCCGCGTCCCGGCGCTCTTTAAAGCCGCTGTCTCGGTAGAGCTTAGGAGAACCCTCGTACCGGCTCCCGGGGACCGCCTTCCAGTCCGCCGTGATGCCGTCGAAATCTCCCGTCACGCGGAAAAACGGCTGCCTGACGAAGGCGCGGATCTCCCGCTCCCGTCTGACGACCATGCCGAGGACGCAGGTCATGACGCGGCCGACCGCCACCGCGGCGTACTGTCCGCCCCGGTAATCGGCAATGCCCCGCCCGTATTTCAGAGAGAGGACTCTCGAGAAATTGATCCCCATGAGATAGTCCTCTTTCGCCCTCAGATAAGCCGAATCAGCCAGATGATCGTATTCGGAGAGCGGCTTTGCCTCACGGATCCCCCTCCTTATTTCATCCTCCGTGAAGGAGTCGATCCAGACCCTTCTCCGGTCCTTCTGCCTGACCTGCTCCGGGGACATCATCTCAACGAGACGGTAAATGTATTCCCCCTCCCGCCCGGAGTCGGTGCACACATAGATGCGCTCGACATCCTCCCTGGCGAGAAGTCCGCTCACCGTGCGGAACTGCTTGGCTGCGGAACCGATCACCTCATATTTGAAGGTCTCCGGCAGAAAGGGCAGCGTGTCCAGGGTCCATTTTTTAAGGGCGGGATCGTAGCTCTCCGGATAACTCATCGTCACCAGATGGCCGAAGCACCAGGTAATAATATACCGCTCCGTCTCCTGATAACCGTCATGTCTTCCGCCCGCCGCGCCGAGCGTCTTCGCAAACTCCTGCGCGACGCTCGGTTTTTCGGCAATAAACAGCTCTTTTCCCAATTCTCCTCCGTTACTTCGATGTGATATATCCGAGCGCGGCCAGCATCTCCGCGCACTCGACCGCTCCTCCGGCCGCGCCGCGCAGGGTGTTGTGAGACAGGCCGACGAACTTCCAGTCGAAGATGCTGTCCCGGCGGAGGCGTCCGATGGAGACGCCCATTCCGCCCTCATAGTTCACGTCAAGAGATACCTGCGGCCGGTTGTCGTCCTCCAGATACTGAATAAAATGCTCCGGTGCGTGGGGAAGCTTCAGCTCCTGGGGCTTCCCGGAGAATTCCCGAAGCTTCGCGATGAGCTCCTCCTTCGAGGGGTTCTCCCTGAAGTTGAGGAATACTGTCGCCGTGTGCCCGTTCAGCACCGGGACGCGGATGCACTGCGAGGTGATTCTGAGGTCGCTGTCCAGCTTTACGATCTCACCGTTTGAGATGGAACCGAACACCTTGAGCGGCTCCTGCTCGGACTTCTCCTCCTCACCGCTGATGAAGGGAATGATATTGCCCTCCATCTCGGGCCAGTCGCCGAAGGTCTTTCCCGCGCCGGAGATTGCCTGGTAGGTGGACACGACCACCTCCCTGGGACCGAATTCCATCCACGCCGCCAGGGCGGGAGTATAGGACTGAATGGAGCAGTTGGGCTTTACGGCTATGAAGCCTCTCTTCGTCCCGAGACGCTTTCTCTGCGACTCGATGATCTCAAAATGATGCGGGTTGATCTCCGGAATCACCATCGGCACATCCGGCGTCCAGCGGTGCGCGCTGTTGTTTGATACGACAGGCGTCTCCGTCCTGGCGTAGGCCTCCTCAATCGCCCGGATCTCATCCTTGGACATATTGACCGCGGAGAACACGAAATCCACATCCGCCGTCACTTCCTCCACGCGGCTCACATCCCTGATCACGATATCCTTCACGCAGTCCGGCATGGGGGTGTCCATCTTCCATCTGCTGCCGACAGACTCACCGTAGGTCTTTCCCGCACTCGAGGCTGACGCGGCCAGTACGCGTATCTCAAAGAGGGGATGCTGCGCCAGCAGCGTGATAAACCGCTGTCCCACCATGCCAGTCGCGCCCAGAATACCCACTCTCAGTTTCTCACTCATCATACACTTCTCCTTGAATCTTTGTTAACCATGATGCTATATGCAAAAAGCCTGCGCTTCTGCCTTCACTTTTTTTCGAACCAGTACTCCGTTCCGTCGTCCGCCTCCTCCGCGGACAGCGCGCCGGTCTCCTCAAGAAAGGCCCGGGCGTTCTCGATCTCCCGGCCCATATCCCCGGGCGCCCCCTTCGTCGTGCGGCGCTCCACACAGGCTGTAAGAGAGATCGCCTCGTAGATGTCGCTGTCAAACTCGGGGCACTCCGCCCGGTAATCCTCAAGCGGAAGATCGTCCATGCGGATGCCCCGCTCAATGCAGGTGAGCACGATGCGTCCGATTACGCCGTGCGCGTCGCGGAAGGACACGCCCTTCCGGACGAGATAATCCGCCGCGTCCGTCGCGTTCGCGAATCCGCCGCAGGCGCTCTCCTCCATGCGCGGCGCGTTGAACACGGAGGTCGCCAGCATCCCCGTCATAAGACGGATGCAGCCCTTCGTCGTGTCCACGGCGTCAAAGGTAAGCTCCTTGTCCTCCTGCATATCCTTGTCATAGGCGAGCGGGATTCCCTTCATCGTCACAAGCATGGAATGCAGGGCCCCGTACACGCGTCCCGTCTTGCCGCGGATCAGCTCCGCGATGTCCGGAGTCTTCTTCTGGGGCATGATGCTGCTTCCCGTCGCATACGTGTCGTCGAGCTCGATGAAGCGGTATTCATTGGAGTTCCAGATAATGATCTCCTCCGAGAGACGGGACAGATGCATCATCGTGATCGCGAACGAGTCCAGCATCTCGATGACATAGTCCCGGTCCGACACCCCGTCCATCGAATTCTCGCACGGTCTGTCAAAGCCGAGCAGGGACGCGGTAAAGTCCCTGTCGAGCGGATAAGTCGTCCCCGCCAGGGCGCCGCTGCCCAAAGGACAGACGTTCATCCGCTCCCTGATGGAAAGAAGCCTCTCCAGGTCTCTTCTGAACATCTCAAAATAGGCGCCGAAATGATGGCCGACCGTCACGGGCTGGGCCTTCTGCAGATGGGTAAAGCCGGGCATATAGGTATCCCGCTCCCTCTCCATGATATCGAAGATCACGCGCAGGAGTCCTCCCAGCAGTTCGACCGTCTCATCCGCCTCGTCGCGCATATAAAGCCGCATGTCGAGGGCGACCTGGTCATTTCTCGATCTGCCGGTATGAAGACGCTTTCCGGCGTCACCGATCCGGGCCGTGAGCTCCGCCTCGACGAAGCTGTGGATGTCCTCGGCATCCCCGCCGACCACGAGCGCGCCGGATTCAGCGTCCTTCAGAATTCCCTCGAGACCCTCCATAATCCGCTCGCCGTCCTCCCGGGTCAGGATCCCCTGCTCCGTCAGCATGGCCGCGTGCGCGATGCTGCCCCTCACGTCCTGCTCAAAGAGTCTTTTGTCGAACGACAAAGACGCGTTGAACGCGTAAACCAGATCGTCGGTCTCCTTCCTGAAGCGACCGCCCCAAAGCTGTGCCATAATCTCCGCTCCTTTTGATATCTTCCGGACCGGCGGCTGCCGGTCATTGACTGCTGCCCGTAAAGAGCGGGAATTTCTCTTCCGCTCCTCTCCGCCGGCAAATGCGGACTTTCACATTCCTTTTCTCCCGGCGGTTCAAAAAAGTATAGATCAACAAGCTCCGTTTCGCAAGGCATTTCCTGCACAGCGGATAACTTTCAGCACCTGGCGATATCCTTCAGATATCGCGCCGCTTTGAAAAAATACACCCGCAGTAATTCTGCCTGTACAGCTGATACTCGCGCGACAGCTCGACAGACCTCTGATATCCGCCACGCTTCTTGAAGTCGCAGGGCAGCCAGACAGTTCCGGTTTCCGCCGCGGCCTCCTCCCCGATCCGGTTGAGGTCCTCAGCCGATTTAAGGGGTGAAATCGAAAGCGTCGTCGTCACATAATCAAATTTCTGTCCGGTTCCCTCTCCCGACGCAAAGCGGGCCGACTCAAGCAGTCTTAAGCGGAAGCAGCACCTGCAGCGCTCCCCGCCCTCCCGGCAGTCCTCCAGTCCCCGGACCGCTTCAAAAAACCGCTCCGGCTCGAACCGTCCCTCAGCGAAATGAACAGGATAACGGTGGCTCTGCTCCCTCAAAAGCCGCGCGAGCTCCCCGGACCGCTTCTCATACTCCTCCCGCTCCGTGATATTGGGATTATAATAGTAGGCCGTGATCTCAAAATAGTCCGAGAGATATTCGAGTACATAGGAGCTGCACGGCGCGCAGCAGCAGTGTAAAAGCAGGCGGGGGATCACTCCCTCCGCCCGGATGTTTTCCGTCACCAGATCCAGTTCTCTCTGATAATTCCGCTTCTGCTTATTCATCATCCTTCCGATCCGATTCCGCCGGCGCCGGATACTTCCGGAGATGAAGCCGGCGGAGGAGGGCGAGGATTCTCGTCCCCATGGGCATCCGCCGAAGCTCATCATCGCTTAAGTCCGCGAACTTTCCGTAAACCGCGAAATATATGAGAATTCCCGCAAGAACCGCGATCACCATAAGGAGCGCGCTGAGCGCGTAGCGCCCGAAAATGCCGGGAAGAGCCAGTCTCGGCAGCCAGTAAACCGCGGCAACCGCGGCTCCCATGACGGCCGCGCTCTTTACCGGCGGCAGGAACTGCTTCACCGAGTGCCTGTAGCCGACCAGCTTGTGCACGGAGCGCGCGTTCAGCACCATGACCGTCAGGGAGTAGACAACCGTCGCGGCCAGAATGCCGTAAACATTGAGTCCCATAAGGACAGTGACCACCGCGATCACGATGTTGACGCCGAGCGCGGCCGCGGCGTGGATAACGGGAAGTCTGGGGTATCCGAGTCCCTGCAGAACGCCGTTGGTCACGGTCGACAGGCTGTAGAATATCACGGACACCGCCCCGAGAGTCAGAAGAAGCGCGGCGGCCTTCACATTCACACCCGGATAGAGCGCGAAGATGACGGGATAGGACAGTACGCCGACCCCCACCGCCGACGGAATGGCGATGAACATCGTGAGCTTTACGCATTCATCGATCTTCATGACGGCATCCTCCCGCGAGCCCTCCGCGACGGAGGTCGCCACAGCCGGGATGAGCGCCGTCGAGGTCGCGGACGCGAGGGCTATCGGGATGTTGATGATCGGCTTCACCTGATAACCGAAAAGGCCGTACATGGAAGCGATCTCCTCGGCGGCGCCGCCCCTGGCCGTCATGATCTGCGTGAAGATGACCTGGTCCACGACGGAGGTCATGTTGTACACACAGGTCGCGAGGATGATCGGGGTGCACATGTAGAAGATCACCCGGAATACCTGGGCGTAGGTCTCCTCCTCCGTGTGGCTGTCCCTCTCCACCCGGTCCGTGACAATGTCATGATTCATCAGATAGGTAAGCAGCATGACCAGAAGACCCGTGAGCACGCCGGCCCCGGTTCCGATCGTTCCGCCCGCGGCGCCGAACTTTCCCATGCCGGCCGCGTTCCCGATAAAGGGTCTTGTGAGAAGACAGGCCATGAGCACCGAGAATACGGCGTTCATGATCTGCTCCGCGATCTGCGAGACCGCTGTCGGCTTCATCGTGTTGTGCGCCTGAAAGAATCCCCTCAGCACGCCGAGAAAGCCGGACATGAAGATCGTGGGGGCGAGAACGCGGAGCGCCAGAACGGCGTCCGGTGATTTTTTCAGGATGAAGGGCGCGCCGAAGAAGGCGAAGAAGCCGCCGATCGTCCCCGCGCAGAACACGTAGATCAGAGCCGCCTTAAAGACCTTGAACGCGTCCCTGTATCTCTTTACGGCGAGACGCTCCGCCATCACCTTCGAGACCGCGCTCGGAATGCTGTAGGACGCGATGAGAAGGATAATCGTGTACCACTCAAAGGCGTACTGATAATACCCCGCGCCGATGTCCCCCATAAAGTGCTTAAGCGGACTCCTGTAAAGAAGTCCGATCACACTCGACGTCATCTGCGCGGCCATTAAAAATGCGGCCTGTTTTACAACAGCTCCTTTTTTAGACTGTGCCATATCTTACGCGTCACTCCTCAATCGCCCAGTTGACGGGCTCGATTCCGCAGGACTCCAGATACCGGTTGCATTTTGAGAACGGCCGCGATCCGAAAAAGCCGTTATATGCCGAAAGCGGCGACGGATGAGCCGACTCGATCACAAAATGCTTCGGATTCGTGATCATGCTCTTCTTCCGCCTCGCGGCGCCTCCCCAGAGAATAAAGACCAGTGGACGGTCCTCACCGGCGAGGACCCGTATGGCCGCGTCCGTAAACGTCTCCCAGCCGATCCCTCTGTGGGAATTGGCCTCATGCGCCCGGACCGTGAGCACGGTGTTAAGCAGCATGACGCCCTGCTCCGCCCAGCTCGTCAGATCCCCGCTTTTCGGCACGGGACACCCGAGATCGTCATGCAGTTCAGTATAGATATTGACGAGAGAAGGCGGGATCTTCACGCCCCTGTGCACGGAAAAGCACAGTCCGTTCGCCTGCCCCGGCCCGTGATACGGGTCCTGCCCCAGGATCACCGCCTTTACCTTCTCAAGCGGCGTAAATTCAAACGCGTTGAAAATGTCCGCGCTCGGCGGATAAATCTCGCGCGTCCGGTACTCCGAGAGCACCGTCCGATAGAGCTCCGCGTAATACGGCTTCCGGAATTCCCCCTTCAGGGCCTCCGCCCAGGCTCCCTTTATCGCCATGTCTTCCCCCTCACAGCCTGACGGGCACGCCGCGCCCGCTCAGATACTCCTTGACCTCCCGGATCTCCAGCTCCTTATAGTGGAACAGGGAGGCCGCAAGAGCGGCGTCCGCTCCTCCCTCCGTGAGAGCCGCGTAGAAATCCCCGGGAGAGCCGGCACCGCCCGACGCAATCACGGGAACACCCACCGCGTCGGAAATGGCGCGCGTGAGAGCGAGATCATACCCGGCCTTCGTCCCGTCCGCGTCCATGGAGGTAAGAAGGATCTCACCGGCACCGAGGGACACCGCCTCTTTCGCCCACGATACGGCGTCCATGCCCGTGTCCTCCCTGCCGCCCTTCACGTAGACGGTCCAGCCGTCCCCGTCGGCCCGCCGCTTCGCGTCGATAGCGACGACGATGCACTGGTTTCCGAACTTCAGGGCGCCCTCCCGGATCAGCTCCGGGTTGCTGACCGCCGCGGAATTCACCGAAACCTTGTCGGCCCCCTCGCGGAGGATCGCGCGGATATCCTCCACGCTCCTGATTCCGCCGCCGACCGTAAACGGGATAAAGACCTGTTCCGCCACGCGCCGCACGAGATCCACCACCGTGTTCCGCTGATCCGATGAGGCGGTGATATCGAGAAACACCAGCTCGTCCGCCCCGGCCTCATTATAGGCCTTCGCGATCTCGACCGGATCACCGGCGTCCGTCAGATTCACGAAATTGACGCCCTTGACAACCCGCCCCGCGTTCACGTCGAGACAGGGAATGATACGCTTAGTCAGCATGGGAGCACCTCATTTTTCAGTCCATCTTGATCTTCAGGAAATTGTCCAGTATTCTGAGCCCGATATCCCCCGATTTTTCGGGGTGGAACTGGGTCGCGAACACCTTTCCCTTCTGAACGGCGGCGTGGAAGATGCAGCTGTATTCGCTGACCGCCTTCACGCAGTTCAGATTGGCGGCGTCCACATAATAGGAGTGGACAAAATAGACGTGGGAGCTGCCGGGAATGTCCTTAAAGAGATCTCCGTCATTCATCGGATAGATGGCGTTCCACCCGATCTGGGGAACCTTGAAGCCCCCGCTCTCCGAAAAGCGCCTGCAGGTTCCCCGCAGAAGGCCGAGCCCTCTGACCCCCGGACTCTCCTCGCTGCTCTGGAAGAGGAGTTGCATGCCGACACAGATCCCGAGAAAAGGGATTTTCTCGGCGACGACATCCTCGATCACCTCCACGAGGCCGTATTTTTCGAGATTGCCCATCGCGTCCCCGAAGTTTCCGACTCCGGGAAGGATCACGTGGTCCGCGGCCAGGATTTCACGGGGGTCCCTCGTGATCTTCGCCTCGCCCCCGAGCTTTTCGATCGCTTTTTCGACGCTTCTGATATTGCCGGCGTCGTAATCACAGATTGCAACCATGATTTATGTTCCTCCACATCGGATCATTGCCCGCATCGGATCACTGCCCTGATGCCCTCTACAGTATATCAGCGGAATGCGGCCTGTCAATTCCGCCCGGAAGGGGCCTCGCCGGAGCCGGCCGGAGCCCCGCTTCTTCCGTCAAGTTCAAACCAGAAGGCGACGCCGTTCTCGTAGTTCCTGACGCCGTACCCCATACCGTGTCCGTCCATGATCGCCTTCACAATGGAAAGCCCGATGCCGGACCCGCCGTACTCCCTGGTTCTCGCCTTGTCCACCTTGTAGAATTTCTCAAAAATGCGGCCGATATCCTCCTCCGGAATCGGATGGCCGCTGTTGAAGACCGTGGTCCTTATGAGGCCGCCCCCGACCCGGTCAATCCGGATCTCGATCCTTCTGTCGCCGTCCGCGTGATGAACCGCGTTGCTGAGATAATTCGTCACGACCTCCTCGATCTTGAACTCGTCACCCCAGACATAAACCGGCTCCGTCTCCAGGAAGGAGACGGACGCGCCCGCCTCGCTTATCATAATCCCCATGCCCGAAACCACGCCCCGGATCAGCTGGACGAGATCAAAGCGCTCCATGACGACCGGATCATTTCCGAACTCCAGCTGATTGAGCGTAAGAAGCTTCTGGACCATGGTGTTCATCTTGGCGGACTCCTCCATGATCACATCGCAGTAGAACGCGCAGCTCTCGGGATCATCCGCGATCCCGTCTCTCAGCCCCTCGGCGTAGCCGGAAATCAGCGCGATCGGCGTCTTC